>JAZRMP010000046.1:0-5453 GCA_045647705.1 Faecousia sp. | reverse complement strand
GCACCCGTACCTTCCCCCGGGGGGAAGGTGGCTCCGCGTAAGCGGAGTCGGATGAGGAAAGCGGGCAATAATCTTGAATTATATGTGTATTACCAGACTTTTTCCGCTCTTCAGATTTCGCCGTTCCTCACCCACCGCTTCTCGGTCCCCCCTCTCCCCGGGAGAGGGTATATGGTGCCAACCATAATTTGAAATGCACCGATAAACAGGAATTTGCTGTATAGATTGACGGGATAATTGTTAGCCGTTGCTGCCCATTTCTAACTGTTGATACAGCCCAATGGCGCGGGTAACACCAAGTTTTTCTCCGGCATCTATCAGCAGGGACATTTCCTGCCGGTCCCTTCTTAATAGAAAACGAATATAATTTTCACCGATTTGCGTCTGATACCGACAGCACAGAGCTTCATCGGCAAACACGGGATACTCCTCGTCAAACGCCGGAAAACCCGGCTGAAAATCGCTGGAGTCTGCCTTTACCGTAATGGTCCCTCCCATGGGTACCATGTCCAGCCAGATCTCCCGCCCCTCCCACGGGGAGAGGTTTTCTGTTAATGGGCGGTGGATAGGTGCTTCCAGAAATACCGGGCAGGAGAGATTTTCGGCATAAGGCTCTGTAACTCCAACGGGGCAGGGAAGCGTTTCTGCCAGCAGCTTAGCAATGGCAGCCACCGTGGGAATCTGGGGTCGCTGAAAATCCAGTAAAATTGCAGTAGGACAGAAATCTTCCACGATTTGTTGCATTTGGACCAGAATCCGTTGGGGATCGTGCCCTTGGAAGGGAATTCGGTCATTCAAGATCACCATGGAACCGGCGGGGAGGTCAGTTGGAAGATTGGAAATGCCGGTACTGTAGCTGGAAAAATGACACGCCATCCATGCCAGATTCTCCGGCAAGGTGGAGGCAGCATGGAACTCAGCGCCGGTCATGGCAAGATAGCATGGGATAGCCATGGACAAACCTCCGTTTCTGTGCTATAATCCTTATGATTTTATGAAAGAGAGCCTACGAATATGCCTTTTTCTCTATTGCCGGATTTGCGTACCGATGCATTGACAGATATAACCGCCAAAGCTCTGCATTCCAAAGGGATTCGGCTTCTGATGATGGATTTTGACAATACGATCGTTCCATACACCAGGGACGAGCCCAGCACTCCGTTCCTTTTGTGGCTGGAGGCCATGAAGCAGGGACCGGTACAGCTCTGTGTGGTATCCAACAGCCGCAATGACCGTGTGGTGCGGTTTTGTGAAAAATATGGGATTGCCTGTATTACCCACGCCCGAAAACCCTTTTCCAAAGGCATCCACGCCTGCATGAAACGCTATGGGATGAAACCGGAGCAGTGCGCTCTGGTGGGCGATCAGATTTATACGGATGTGCTGGGCGGCAATTGCGCCGGTCTGACTACGATTTTGGTAGCGGCGATCCACAACCATAATTTCTGGCTGAAGCTGCGCCATGTTGCGGAATTACCCTTTGTTTATGCTGCACGAAACAGGAGAATGGAAAATGAGAAATGTTGAAAAATACCTGACCCTGTTGGGACAGGAGGTTGACGGTCTGCTGCTGACCAGCCGATACAGCCGTTTCTATGGGGCTGAATACGACATTGCAGAAGGCGTTGCCATTGTAACCAAGGCGGGCTGCCGCTACTTTACAGACAGCCGGTATATTGAATCAGCCCGGAAGGGAATCTGGGACATGGAAGTATTGGAAATGAACCGGGCCAATCCTTACAGCAAACGGATCAACGATGCCCTTGCCCAGTTTGATATTGAACGGCTGGGTTATGAGGAAGGGTATTTGACGGTGGCGGAGTTGATTGCCTTCCAAAAGGAACTGAAGGCAGAACTGATCCCTATGGGTAAGCAGATTAACAGCTTTCGGGCAGTTAAGGAGGCGTGGGAGCTGGACCGGATGCGGAAGGCCCAGGAGATCACGGATAAGGCATTTGCGGAAGTTCTGGAGCGTATCCGGGTCGGGATGACGGAGAAGGAGCTGCAAGCAGAATTGATTTACTGCCTTTATAAAAATGGCGGTGAGGGACTTTCTTTTGACCCGATTGTGGTTTCCGGACCCAATACCAGCCTTCCCCATGGTGTAGCAACAGACCGGAAGATTCGGGAAGGGGACTTCATCACCATGGACTTTGGTGTGATCTGGGGAGGTTATTGTTCCGATATGACCCGTACCGTTGCCGTGGGATATGCAACAGAGGAAATGAAAACGGTCTATGAGACGGTGCTCTCCGCACAGCAGGCGGGGCTGGCAATCACCCGGGCAGGAGTAACCGGAGCGCAGATTGACGGTGCTGCCCGGCAGGTTATCCGGGATGCGGGCTACGGAGATTATTTTGGCCACGGCTATGGTCATAGCATCGGCATGGAATGCCATGAAAGTCCCAACTGTAGTCCCTCCGGTGCCACTGTGATGGAGCCGGGAATGGTCAGTTCTGCCGAGCCGGGTATTTATCTTCCGGGCAAATTCGGCGTTCGGATTGAGGATGTGGTGATTTTTACAGCCGATGGCCATGAAAATATTACCCATAGCCCCAAGAATCTCATAATTGTATAAAAATATTTGCAATTATGCTTGCATTCAGCGCATATTTGGGTTAGAATATATGCGCTAAAGCTATGTAAATAAGTACCCCTCGCCGGGGTATATTCTAGGAGGAAAATAGAATGATTTCTGTCAGCGATTTCAGAAACGGCATTACCTTTGACATGGATGGCAAGGTCATGCAGATTGTGGAATTTCAGCACGTCAAGCCCGGTAAGGGCGCAGCCTTCGTCCGTGTTAAGATGAAGAATGTAATTACTGGCGGTGTAACTGAGACCACCTTCAACCCCAACGATAAGTACCCCACCGCTTACATTGAGCGCAAGAAGATGGAGTACTCTTACAACGACGGCGACCTGTACTATTTCATGGACCCCGAGAGCTATGAGCTGGTGCCCATTGAAAAGAGCGCTCTGGACGACAGCTTCCGCTTTGTTAAGGAGAACGACACCTGCACTGTTATGAGCTACAAGGGCAGCGTGTTTGGCATTGAGCCTCCCCGGTTTGTGGAGCTGGAGGTTACCTCCACCGAGCCCGGTTTTGCCGGCAACACCGCCACCAACACCCTGAAGCCCGCTACTTTGGAGACCGGTGCTGAGGTAAAGGTGCCCCTGTTCATCAACGAGGGCGAGAAGATCCAGATCGACACCACCACCGGTGAATATCTGGGCCGTGCGAAGTAATAAGGAGTTTACTATGACCATTTCTGAGAAGGCTGCCTACCTGAAGGGGCTGATGGATGGCCTGGAGCTGGATACTGAGAAGGCCGAAGGCAAGATGATCTCCGCAATGGTTGAGCTGATGGGCGATATGGCCAAGCGGCTGACCGACATTGAGGAGACGACCATCGCTATTTCCGACGAGCTGGATGAGATCGAAGAAGATCTGGATGCCATCGAGGATTACATCCTGGATGAAGAGGATGACTACGATGACGAGGATGACTTCGAGGACTGGGACGACGAGGACGAGGATTACGACGACGAGGGCTTTGACTTCGGCGATGAGGACAGCATAATTTATGAAGTCAAGTGTACCTGCGGCGAGGTCATCGACTTTGACGAGGACACCCTGGAGGAAGGCTCCATGACTTGCCCCAACTGCGGCGAATTGCTGGAGTTCTCTCTGGAAGAAGACGACGAAGACGAGTCTGAGGCACAACCTTTCTAAATAAACAAATTAGGTCCCGCCGGAAATCCGGCGGGACCGTTTTACCGCAACCTCACGAAAAAGGAGCAGACGATCGTCTGCTCCTTTTTATCATCCTTGGCGCATAATGCGTTTTCTGGCAATGTTGATTGGACCCTCGCTCATCCGGTTGATCCATGCAAGGCTTTTGCCGCAGCCGTATGCTACACAGGAGCCGGGATCATCTGCAATGGTGCAGGGAATGCCGGTCCGTTCCGTTAACAGGTTTGCCATACCTGCGATCTGGCAGCCGCCGCCGGTAAGTGTGATGCCGTTTTCTGCAATGTCGCCTACCAGCTCCGGGGAAGTATCTTCCAGAACAGACAGCACCTCATCTGCAATCACCCGGGCGGGACGGCGCAGTACTTCGTAAATTTCAGAGGAGAGGATGCTCAATTCCCGAGGGGTGCCGTTTTTGGCGTCTCTGCCCTTGACTACCATGCTCATGTCCTCCTGCCGGGGATAGACACAGCCAATTTGGATTTTTATATCCTCGGCGGTAGCCTGACCGATGATCACGCCGTGTTTGCGGCGGATGTATTTGGCGATCGCCTCGTCAAAGGCAGTACCGGCGACTTTGACGGAGGAGGATACGGCAATGCCGTTCATAGTCAGAACCGCAATATCTGTTGTGCCGCCGCCGATGTCAATGACCATGTGGCCGTTGGGTCCACTGATGTCCAAGCCTGCGCCCAGTGCGGCAGCAAGGGGCTCTTCGATCAGATATACACGACGGGCACCGGCTTCAATGGCTGCATTTATGACAGTCCGTTCCTCTACCTCGGTAACGCCACTGGGGACGCTGATGATAATTCTGGGCTTGGGGGTGAACAGGGAACTTTTTGTAGCACTGCGGAACAAAATTTGCAGCATTCTAACGGTCATCTCATGGTCTGAGATAACGCCCTCCTTCAACGGGTGCATAGCCACAACATTTCCAGGCGTCCTGCCCAGCATATTTCGGGCGGCAGAACCGACCTGAAGAATCTTACCTGTATTTTTGTCCACCGCAACCACGGAAGGTTCCCGGATGACAACGCCTTGTCCGTCTACATTGATCAATACATTGGAGGAACCCAGGTCAACACCCAGGTCGTTGGTAAACAGTTGCATAACTTCACCTATTTCTTATCATGTTGTGCCGCAGCTACGGCGGCAAAGATTACTTCTTTTGCACCGGCGGTCAGCAATACCCGGGCACATTCCACGGCGGTCGCACCGGTGGTTACCACATCATCGATGAGCAAAATGCGTTTGCCTGCGATCCGATGGGGGTGGCAAGCCCTGTACGCGCCCAAAACATTTGCCCGCCGCTTCGCCGGTTCCCGAATCCCCGATTGGGGCGGTGTATGCCGAATCTTTCGCAAAGTACGGGTAGCAGGAATATCAAGCTGTCTACCCAGAGCACCGGCAATCAATGCTGCCTGGTCGTAACCGCGTTGGAGCTTGCGGAGGGCAGAAACCGGTACCCAAGAGAGAATGTCAAATTCCGGCAGGGAAGCATCCATCAGCTTTTTGTGAAGAAATTTTCCATAGGGCTTTGCGTAGAAACGGGAATTTCTGAACTTAAACCGATGGATACTGGAACGTACGGTATCTCTATAATACCACACTGCGGTCCATTGTGCAATAAAAGGAATATTTCTTTTTGCCCGGACAAATTCCGGTGCTTTTCCACGGCAGTCGGCACATAGATCTG
>JAZRMP010000045.1:0-13232 GCA_045647705.1 Faecousia sp. | reverse complement strand
CGTGATCCATTTGCATATAATTAGTCAATGCAAACACCCCTTCCCTAATTCTCATATGAATTATATATGAAATAGATTCAAAACGCAACAGCATTTTTATAATCTATTATAATATTCTAATGCGTAAGCAACAAAAGTCTTGCAATTCATTGGGATTTAGAATAAAATCCTATTAAAGATAATATGAAATTTGGCGAAAGGATCGTTGTTCATATGACCAAGCCCATCAATGTACCTGAGATCTTTGGCAGTGATGTATTCAGCGAATCTGTCATGCAGGAGCGCCTGACCACTGAAATATACCTGGCATGGAAGGAATGCATCGAAAACGGAACCGCACTGCCCCTGGATGTCGCAAACGAAATTGCCGAGGCAATGCGAATCTGGGCAATTGAAAAAGGCGCAACCCATTACACGCATTGGTTTCAGCCCATGACCGGCATTACTGCAGAAAAGCATGATTCCTTTATCTCCCCCGCCGGTGATGGCAGAGTCATTATGGAGTTCTCCGGAAAAGAGCTTGTCCGTGGCGAACCTGATGCTTCCTCTTTTCCTTCCGGCGGTTTAAGAGCAACATTTGAGGCACGCGGTTATACCGCCTGGGACCCCACCGCTTTTGCATTTGTCCGAGACGGGAGTCTGTATATCCCAACTTGTTTCTTCTCCTACACAGGGGAAGCCTTAGATAAGAAAACACCCCTTTTACGTTCCATTGATGAAGTTTCCCGGGAAGCGGTTAGGATCCTTCGTCTATTTGGCGATCAAGAAACAAAGCGCGTGCAGGTCTCTGTTGGTGCGGAACAGGAATATTTTCTAATTCCAAAATCCATTTACGCACAACGGGAGGATTTGCGACTTACAGGACGCACCTTATTTGGTGCCGCTCCACCGAAGGGTCAAGAACTAGATGACCATTATTTTGGTACCATTCGCACACGTGTATCGAATTTTATGCGCGATCTTGATGAACAGCTATGGCGTTTGGGTGTCCTCTCAAAGACAAAGCACAATGAAGGTGCCCCCTGTCAGCACGAATTGGCACCAATTTTTACAGATGCCAGTAATGCCTGCGATGCCAACCAGCTTATAATGATGGTCATGAAGAAATGTGCGGCGAAGCATGACCTGGTTTGCCTGCTACACGAAAAACCTTTTGCTGGTGTGAACGGATCCGGTAAACACAACAACTGGTCTCTTTGTACTGACTCAGGAAAAAATTTATTTAAACCCGGACAAACACCCCGACAAAACGCACAGTTCCTGGTTTTCTTAGCAGCCTTTATTAAAGGCATTGATGAATATCAGGATTTCCTTCGTTGTACAGTGGCATTTGCTGGTAACGATCACCGGCTGGGTGCAAACGAAGCACCACCTGCAATCATTTCCGTATATTTGGGTGATGAACTTACGGCAGTTGTTGAGTCCATTATCAACGGAACAAACTATACTGACCCCCAAAAAAGTCTCATGCGTATTGGTGTCGATGTAATGCCGGCAATCCCTAAGGATACCACAGACCGAAACAGAACCTCCCCCGTTGCATTTACCGGAAACAAGTTTGAATTTCGTATGCTCGGTTCTTCCCAATCGATTGCCGGTCCTAATATCGCACTAAATACGATTATGGCAGAAGCGCTTAGCCAGTTTGCTGATATTCTGGAGAATGCCGATGATTTTGACTATACGCTACAGAAGCTTGTCTGTGAAACCCTCACAGCACACCAGAGAATCATTTTTAACGGGAATGGTTATTCTCAGCAGTGGCAAGATGAGGCCGCCAGACGAGGGCTAAGCAACCTCAGTTCCACAGCAAAAGCTTTACCCGCATATATCAGCAAAAAGAATATCGATCTGGTAACAAAACACGGCATTTTTACCGAGGCTGAGTTCCGCGCAAGACATGAAATTCACCTGCAGGCTTATAACAAAATGATAAATATTGAGGCACGCACCATGATTGATATGGTTATGCACCAGATTCTGCCGGCAGCACTGGCATATTCCTCCGATCTAGCTGCAAGTATTAATTATAAGCGACAAGCAATAGGTAATTCTGTTAAGGCGTTGTCGGAAACATCACTAACCAAGCGTCTGTCTGAGTGTTGTGATACTCTTTACAAAAAGAGCGAGGCACTTTATGCAAAGCTCAAACATGTCCCTATTGACAGCGAAGAAGCTTCCCATTATTATTCTGATGTTATTGTGCCGGGAATGGAGGCTATTCGTAAGGACGCAGACCTTTTAGAGAAACTCACTGCTAAGTCTCATTGGCCCTATCCTACATATTCCGATCTTCTCTTTTATTAACAAAAACCCCTTCAGCGTAAATGCTGAAGGGGTTCTGTTATATTCCTGTAGATCCAAAACCACCAATGCCACGCTGTGTGTCGGACAATTCTTCTACCTCCTCATAGGCAGGCATGAACACTGGTGTAATTACTAGCTGTGCAATTCTATCACCATGGCAGACTGTTTGTGTCTCAGCGCTGTGATTGTGTAAAACTACAATAAATTCCCCGCGATAATCACTGTCAATAACGCCAACCTTATTTGCTGGTGCCAACCCCCGCTTGCATGCAAGACCGCTCCGGGCATAAATAAGTCCTGCACAGCCCTTTGGCAGCTCCATTGCAAGCCCTGTGGGAATGAACGCTGAGCCTCCAGGTGCAATTTGAACGTCTTGTTCCAGACAGGCGTGCAAATCTGCACCCGCCGCATCCTGAGAACCGTATACCGGAAGGATCGCATTGGGTCTCAAACACTTTACAAAAATAGGTTCCATAGTCTACTCCTCTTTCATATATTTTTCTATAAATTCATTTACCATCCTAGTATATCGCTGCCGATCCACCAAAAAACTAACACCATGCTCAGCTCCGTCAACCAACAAAAGTTGCTTGGGTCCGTTGCAGGCGGAATACGCTTCCTCTGACATCCTGCATGGAACAAAGTCATCATCTATACCGTGTATCATAAGGATAGGCAGTTTGCTTTTTTCTAATGTCTTTCTGGTATCCTTCTGGGTTATGCTAAACCCTGCAATTGCTTTTGTCAAAAGGTCCACAATAAAAAGCGTTGGACCAGATGGCAGATGTATGACCTTTTCAAATACTGATTTTAGAATATCCTTCGGCGAAGTAAAACCACAATCAGCAATAATCCCCTTCACATTATTGGGCAGATCTTCATCAGCAAGGTACATCATTGTAGATGCACCCATTGATAAACCACTAAGCAGTACCGGTTTGGAAGAAAAAATGGTATTGTGGTATTCTAGCCATTCAAGCATATCTTGACTTTCTTTTACCCCAAAGGTAATAAAACGACCTTGACTTTTCCCATGACTTCGTTGTTCCGGAATCAATAGATTCATACCAAGTTTATGGTAAAGTTCAAATGCCAGACCAAAATCTACCAACATGGTACTTCTATATCCGTGGGCAAACAGGACCGTTCCTCGGGCATTGTCCGTCGGAACCCATAATCCATGCAATTTAAGCCCATCCCTGCTTGTTATATACACATCCTGTGCCTTATGTGCAATAAGCCATTCGTTGGAGGCAGTGATAAAAGCATAGTATTTTCCATAAGCAGTTTTTTTAATTTCGTCCTCCACCAGCCAGGGAAGCTCCTTCTTCCGGACGCAGGCAACTACAAAAACATAGAGGCCACTAATAAAGGTGAGTAGAATTAGACCGCCGATAATAAAAAGAACAAGCGACATTTACTTCTCCTTACAGTCAATCTTTTCAAACCATTTAAAGGACAACGGCCATACGACTCCGGATGTTATAACCACAAGAAAATAGCGCATAGCCCTTCCAAACAGTTCACCAAGCAGGAAATTCAGAGGTGTCTTTAAGCCACTCTTCACTGCCAAAACCAGCATTAGGCCGAGAATAACTTTAAAAACTTGACCCCAAAAATTTGCTTTCGTAGAAAAATTTAGCCACTTTTCATCCACAATATACACTACGATAAGTCCAATTAGAGAACCGAATAACGTGTAGGCATTTGTAATACCAGCCTCCAAATTATGCAAATCAATATCGGGAGGAAATGGAAATAATTCCACGTAACACATAAAGAGAATTGCCAGGATAGCCATTCCTCCAAGAAGTAACGGGATGTATCTACCGTCCTCAGCAAACACTACAGGCTTTATGACAATAACTAAGGCTACAGCAATAAGTGCAGCAACTATAACATCTAAGGGCGTATGCACGCCGATGTACATTCTGGAGAAGGGCACTAGAACTGCAATGCTGATTGCAGCATATCTTACCCAACTTACCTTTGAAATGCTTGCTAAACAGCCAAATGTTCCAACTGCACTTTGGGTATGTCCACTTGGGAAACTATAGCCGCCGGCCGCTTCCCTCGCCTGCTCCAATATTGTAAAATTATCATCCAAAACCCAAGGACGTGGCACCCGAAAAAACAGTTTCATAAACTGGTTTGCCAGTGTACCAATGAATCCCACTCCCAAAATATAATACCCACACCGTTTGCTAACACACCAAAATACAATTAATCCTATAACAAGAAATACCGTTTCCTCACCAAATTTTGTGATTAACAGCATAAGCTCGTTTAATAATGGCTGACGCAAGTCCTCTAAAATGTACAAAAACGCCACAATATCCCCCCTAGGAAACTATATAATGCATTATACACGCGGCAAGTTAAATTGTAAAGATTTGCCATAACCAAATAATCGATAACGAACGACATCCCATTTAGCAAACATTTCGCACTCTTGTATTTTAAAGAAAGATAGTCTATAATACCGTCATATTAAAGAAACGGAGGCTTGTTATGTTTCCTAATGTCAACCGATGCCAGTATCGAAACAATCAACTGGTAGAAGTGATCTGTCAACTCCGTTTTCCTGAAATACTGTCAATCAACACAGCACCACCGGCAGCATTTCAGGAAGCAATCCGTCTGCAATACCCCAGTTATGCCGTAAACCACGAACCTTTACCTCCAAGAATTGTAGGTGCCCCCGGTAATTTTCAAGTGGGTCAGCAATCACCGATTGTTAATTATCAGTTTGTGTCAGAGAACGGAATATGGCGCATAAATTTAACCAGTCGGTTTATTTCCTTTTCCTGTGCACAATATACCAACTGGGAGGCTTTTGCCCAGAAACTAGATGCACCTTTAGCCGCATTTATTAAAATTTATAAGCCTGCATACTTTTTACGAATTGGGCTGAGGTATCTCAATGCTTTTTCTCGAAGGGACCTGGCGTTGGAAGGGATACCCTTTGCTCAATTATTCCATCCACCATATCTGGGGATCCTGGCACTGGAAAATATAGACGAGCGGGAAACCGCACGTAGCAGTGTAGATTCGGAAGTCTCCCTAACAGGAGGATGCCGATTGAAGATACACACAGGTCCCGGTATGGTAAGGAGGAATGGATTACAGGATAATGAGGTAAAATTTATACTGGACCAAGACCTGTTTATGCCCGGAAATATTCCCATAAACTATGCAGCCGGTGCGTTGGAGACACTGCACAGTCAAGCCTTTCCTGTTTTCCGTAGTGCGATTACTGAAGTGCTCCACAAAGCCATGGGACCTATTGAATAAGGAGTTTTATATGCCATACTATAATTATTATTACGGATTCGATTGGACCTATCTGATTCTTGTAATCCCCTGCATTATCCTCTCTGTTTGGGCAAGTGCACGGGTAAACAGCACTTTTAAGAAATTTTCAAAACAATTATCGTTAAGAAAAATTACCGGTGCTCAGGCAGCACAGCGCGTCCTCCAAGATAGCGGTATAAATAACATTCGTATTGAACAAATAGCCGGCAATCTAACTGACCATTACGACCCAAAAGCCAACGTAATTCGTTTATCTGACAGTGTTTATAACAACACTTCTACCGCCGCGATTGGTGTCGCCTGCCATGAAGCAGGGCACGCCATACAGTACGCTGCTAATTATTTTCCCATCCGAATCCGGTCGGCCATCATACCGATTACAAATTTTGGGTCTAAAATCGCAATGCCACTGATCCTGCTAGGTATGCTATTTTCCGTATTTGGCGTGTTTTCCGGTACAATTATTTATTTGGGCATTGCCTGCTTTAGTCTGTCCCTCGTGTTTCAATTAGTTACCCTCCCCGTTGAGTTTAACGCAAGCCGCAGAGCAATGCAAGCTATAGAGGATTGTGGGCTCCTTACCGAAGAAGAGCAGCGAGGCGCAAGAAAAACCCTGTCTGCTGCTGCCTTGACCTATATTGCAGCTACATCTGTTTCTCTGGCACAGCTTATTCGATTAATTTCTATCTTTGGAGGACGAAGGAGAAGAAATTAATATAAATCCGCTCCAATATTGACAATCGGAGCGGATTTGTTTATACTAACACAGTATGAAAAGTATGAAATATACGAAAGAAGGGATACCGTGGCAGCAGGTAAACACATCCTCGGAAAGGGTAACACCCGGAGAGTTTTCGGCACAGCTAAAGTCGGTGATCGAGGCCAGATTGTCATCCCTAAGGAAGCCCGCGAATTATTTAACATTCGTCCCGGCGACACACTGCTTATACTCGGTGAAGAAGATACAGGCCTGATTGTATCCAGACCTGAAGTCCTTAGTGATATTGCAAACCAGATTTTTGATACAGTAAAGAGAGAGGAATGATAACATGGACGAATTACTAGAGCTTTACAAAAACATGGGCATTTCCCGTTCGGTATATGAATACGGTGAAAAAGCCATCGCAAAACTTACTGACCGTTTTACCCAAATCGATCATATTGCCGAGTACAATCAAGCAAAAGTACTTGCTGCCATGCAAAAAAACCGCGTTACTGCCGCTTGCTTTGCAGTCACTACCGGTTATGGCTATGATGATGTTGGAAGAGACAATTTAGAGCGTGTCTACGCTGATGTCTTCCATACAGAGGCTGCTTTAGTCAGACCGCAAATTACCTGTGGCACACACGCACTGACAGTAGCTTTATCCGCTAATTTACTACCCGGAGATGAATTGCTCTCCCCTGTAGGTTTGCCCTATGATACACTTCAAGAGGTAATTGGTATCCGTGAGAGTCCCTGCTCTCTTAAGGAATACGGTGTTAGTTATCGACAGGTAGATTTATTAAAAGATGGGTCGTTTGATTACCCCGGAATTAAGGCTGCAATAAATGAAAAAACGAAACTGGTTACGATACAGCGTTCTAAGGGATATGCAACAAGACCCACGTTTTCGGTCAAACAAATCGGCGAACTTATCGCTTATATTAAGGAAATTAAGCCCGATGTGATCTGCATGGTAGATAATTGCTACGGCGAGTTTGTGGAAACCATCGAGCCTTCGGATGTGGGTGCCGATATGGTTGTTGGCTCCCTAATCAAAAACCCCGGTGGCGGTCTTGCACCAATTGGCGGCTATATCTGCGGTACAAACGTGTGTGTGCAACGCTGTGCATACCGCCTATCTGCCCCCGGTCTGGGTCAGGAGGTAGGCGCAAATCTGGGACTGATGCCGGCATTATACCAAGGATTTTTCATGGCACCAACGGTTGTTGCCGGCGCGGAGAAGGGTGCAATCTTTGCAGCAAACCTTTATGAGCCTCTTGGATTCCGGTGTGTACCGAACGCGACAGAAAGCAGACATGATATTATTCAGGCAGTAGAATTGAAGAGCGAAGAAGGAATGATAGCTTTCTGTAAAGGTATCCAGGCGGCCGCACCCGTGGATTCCTTTGCAACGCCTATGCCATGGGACATGCCCGGCTATAATGATAAGGTGATTATGGCTGCCGGTGCGTTCGTACAAGGCTCATCCATCGAGCTTTCTGCAGACGGACCTATCCGCCCACCATTTGCGGTTTACTTCCAAGGCGGGCTCACTTGGTTGCACGCAAAGCTTGGAATATTAATGAGCCTGCAAAAGTTAATCGATGCAGGATTACTAACACTATAATAGGAGGTTCTGATATGAATTGGTTTTGGTTTTCAATAATCGCGCTGCTTTGCTGGTCAGGTTCTGATTTTTTTTCCAAGATTGGTTGTCGGGATAACAGAGATAAATACAGTCAATTTAAAATGGTAATGGCTGTTGGCCTGGTAATGGGTGTCCATGCACTCTACGAAATCATAAGCGGAGTGGAAATCAGTTGGCAGGTGCTATGGACCTATCTCCCGGTATCCTTGCTGTACATCGGCTCAATGGCTTTGGGTTACGTTGGTCTGCGATATATCGAGTTGTCCATCTCCTCACCTATCTGTAATGCATCCGGTGCTCTGGTGGCCGTTATGAGCTTAATCATGGGCACAGCAGAAATGGATCATCCGCTCCAGTATGTTGCTGTTGCTCTTGCTTGTCTGGGTGTGATCGGTCTTGGCGTTGTTGAGGCAACTGAAGATCAGGATCTGCGCGCTGCGCGCCAGGAAGCATCAAATTATAAATACGCAAAATCTTGGCTTGCATTGGCGTTACCCATTGCATATTGTCTGCTTGATGCGGCAGGTACGTTCGCAGATGCGTTGGTGCTTGAAAATCTAAATGAGGATTCTGCGAATGTTGCTTATGAGCTTACATTCTTTGCCGCCGGTATCTGCTGCTTTATTTACACAGTACTTATCAAAAAGCAGCCGCTTGTAGCAAAACTTGAGCGGCCCAAGTATATTGGTGCACTGTTTGAAACAGCCGGTCAATTTGCATACATATATGCACTGGCTGATTCGGAACATGTTGCAATGTCCGCACCGATCATATCCTCGTACTGTATCGCATCTGTCCTCTGGAGCAGAATCTTCCTAAGAGAAAAGCTCTCCTGGAAGCACTATGCTGCTATTACAGTTACCGTAGCTGGTATCATTATTATGGGGATATTTGATATGTAAAACACACCCCCCTCTAATAGAGGGGGGTATCATATGCGGATTCGTTAACAAACACTCAATTACTCATTTGTCTCTTGCGTTTGAAATATCGCAGCAACTCCATAGGCAGGTACATTAGAAGGATTACAGCCACTATCAGTACAGGGAACCCGAGCAGGTGATTCCCCCACAGTTGCTCAAACAAATACAGAGGGTTGCCCGGATCTGCGGACATTAGAAACATAAAATTCGTGTCAAGAAGCAAATTGATGCCATAAATAGGTATCGCCATACAAACAAGCAAGCCCAAATACTTTGGCAATTGTTTGGTCTGTGGAGCTAATTCCCCAGACGATGCCAACACAATAGGATAAAGTGCCAGAAGAATATGAACCGTAAAGCTATGCAGATGCATAAAGTTCCCTAAAGGCAAGGCTGTCCATGTAGGAAACAGCAGTGCCGCAAGAGCACCGGGAATCCCGGCAGTGTACAGGTAGCCACCCAGAATCTTATTCGGCTTCCACGCATGAAGCGTAATAAGAAATATATTGATACTACATAAATGCAGTGGAAGATAACCGGGCAAATATCTACCGCCAATAATCAAAAAGATGACCTTAAACAACTCATCCGCCAACAGCAGGCCGGCAACACACCATTTCCACCTGCTCCGTCCAGAAGGTAATAGCCTACGATACCAAATACAGTTCACCGTAACAACTGCTATAAAAAGAAGCAACCAGACAATATGCAGACTTCCAAAGTGAGAAAAGCCAACACCACCCGTGATTGTTTCGGTAGTATCCATAAAGTATTGCATGTTATATCACCTGCCCCTCCCTAAACGTGTTGCATAACAGAATCTTCTGCGCCCTATCTAAGTGCTTTATCTCCAATTCTCTTCGCAATGCATGGGAGTAATCCTCGCACTTTTCCCGGTAACGAAGTATAAACGGACCCCTGCCCCGGGTGTATTTGGCCCCTTTGCCGTTACTGTGGGCCAATATGCGTTTGTCAAGGTTATCTGTTATTCCGGTGTATAGTGTCCCGTCCTTACACTCCAGTATATATAATACCCAACTTTTATCCCTTGTTTCCACGACTTAGCGTCCCTTATCCTTCAGAAGATCAAATTTAATCTCCCAGAGCTTCCGGGACAGGTCAACATAGTAAGTGTGAGGATTGTCAAAGCGTTTGACTTCATCCCACAGTGTATCTATCTGCTCCATGCAGTAACTGCGTATTTGCTGTAAATTCGGACACTTATAAACAAGCTCACCGTTACAGAAAATCGGTACCATCAATTCCTTTGCTGTGAAGTTATAAACGGTTTTGGTCTTCCATGTGGCTTCCGGATCAAAAATTTCCATTTCTCCACTGTCATCTACTGTCTCATCATAGACACACAAGTAATCTGCAATTGCCTTACCGGTATCGTTGCCATAGAAGCGGTAGAGCTTTTTAAAATGTGGATTGGTAATTTTACCAGTGTTTTCAGAGATTTTAATTTTGGGAATAATCGTTCCATCATCTGCCTCAACTGCCGCCAGTTTGTACACACCCCCAAATACCGGCTCGCTCTTTGCGGTAATCAACCGCTCACCAACACCAAACATATCAATCTTGGCACCTTGGCGCAACAGACCTTGAATAATATATTCATCAAGAGAGTTGGATGCAGAGATTTGGCATTCAGTCCATCCAGCATCATCCAGCATTTTTCTGGCTTCGCGGGATAGATAGGCAATATCACCGGAATCCAAACGAATTCCGCATTTTGTGATCCCCTTGGGCTTTAATACCTCATTAAACACACGAATCGCATTCGGAACACCAGATTTAAGGGTGTTGTAAGTATCTACAAGCAGTGTCGCATTGTTGGGATAGAGTTCGCAGTACGCCTTAAATGCATCATATTCATTCTCAAACATCTGAACCCACGCATGAGCCATTGTGCCGCCGGCAAATACGCCGAACATCTGGTCAGAAATTGTGCATGCAGTACCATTGCACCCACCAATATATGCCGCTCTTGCACCCAGAATAGCTGCATCCGCACCTTGCGCCCTGCGAGAGCCAAACTCTAAAACAGTTCTTCCGGAGGCAGCACGGACTACTCTGTTAGCCTTTGTGGCAATAAGGCTCTGATGATTAATAGACAACAGAATAAAGGTTTCGATGAGCTGCGCCTCAATAGCCGGCGCACGGATTGTCATAATAGGTTCCTTCGGGAAAATAGGTGTTCCTTCCGGAACTGCCCAAATATCGCCGGTAAAGCAAAAATCTTCGAGGTACTCAAGAAAAGCTTCAGAGAAAAGTTTTCTTTCCCGCAGGTATTTAATATCTTCAGCTTCAAAATGCAGGTTCTGGATATATTCGATCACTTGCTCCAAACCAGCTGCGATAGCAAATCCTCCCCCATCGGGACACTGCCGAAAAAACACATCAAAATAACAGACCCTATCTTTATACCCATTTTCAAAATAGCCGTTACCCATGGTCAGTTCATAGAAGTCGCACAACATGGTTAAATTCAGCTTCTTGTTTGTCATAGCAAACACCTCATATCGTGATTTATGTAGCTATTATATCGTTAATGATTCCAAATGGCAATACAAAATATTGACACAAATCGGCTTTTGGTTTATATTGGGAGCATAATTGGAGGTATGCAAATGGAAATTACTGTTGGGCTAAAAGGCACCGCCGCTACCCTTGTGGAGCGGGAGGATACTGCATACGAGGTGGGATCCGGCGATCTGCTTGTGTATGCAACGCCATGCATGGCGGCCTTAATGGAAGGAGCCGCCTGTGAAGCTGTCAGCGATGTTTTGCCGGAGGGCAAAACAACAGTCGGCATTGAACTTTCTATCAAGCACATGGCTGCCACGCCGGTAGGAATGGATGTTCACGCAGAAGCTTTGATTACCGATGTAGAAGGAAACATCCTTACATACTCAGTAACTGCTTACGACGAAACCGGTATTATCGGAGAAGGTGTTCATAAGCGGGCTGTGGTTACTGTACAAAAGTTCTTAGATAAAACCTATTCAAAACTCTAAAGAAAGAAGATGTCAAAATTGAGTAAACTACGCGCATTCTTACAGAGAAAGGATATAATCTTTTCCGGAAAACGGTATGGTATTGATGCACTTGGTGCCATGGCGCAGGGATTATTCTGCACTCTGCTGGTTGGAACAATCCTAAACACCATTGGACAACAATTTAATATTGGTTTTCTAAACGCAATCATAGCAACGATTGGCAAGGGAGAAGGTGCTGTCAATTATACCATCGGCGGTCTTGCATCCGCAATGGTTGGCCCCGGTATTGCGATTGCTATTGGCTATGCATTGCAAGCACCCGCACTTGTGTTATTTTCGTTAATTCCTGTTGGTTTTGCTGCCAATGCCATGGGCGGCGCAGGCGGTCCCTTAGCTGTCTACTTTGTAGCAATTGTAGCATGCGAGTGCGGAAAAATTGTCTCCAAGGAGACAAAGGTTGACATTCTTGTAACTCCTATTGTTACTGTCCTCATTGGTATTGGCCTGGCTACCTTGGTCGCTGCACCTATTGGTACAGCCGCAAGTGCTGTAGGCAATGCTGTTAAATGGGCAACTCTGCAACAGCCCTTTATTATGGGAATTCTGGTTTCTGTAATCATTGGTATTGCACTGACGCTCCCCATAAGCTCCGCCGCAATTTGTGCTGCATTAAGCCTTACCGGTCTTGCCGGCGGTGCTGCCGTTGCAGGGTGCTGTGCACAAATGGTAGGCTTCGCAGTTATGAGTTTCCGTGAAAATCGTTGGGGCGGTCTGGTTGCCCAAGGGCTTGGTACAAGTATGCTTCAGATGCCTAACATTGTCAAAAACCCCAGAATATGGATACCACCTACTCTTGCATCTGCAATCACCGGTCCCCTGGCAACCTGCCTGTTTAAACTGGAAATGAACGGTTCATCTGTATCTTCCGGTATGGGCACCTGCGGTCTTGTAGGGCAGATTGGTGTATACACCGGCTGGATGAATGATATAGCTGCCGGATACAAGGCTGCTGTTACCGCAATGGACTGGATTGGACTGGCTTTAATATGTTTTATCCTTCCTGCAATTCTCAGTTGGGCATTCTGCCTTGTGCTGCGTAAGTGGGGTTGGATTAAGGAAAATGATCTTAAACTGGATCTATAAATTAGATATTCTATAAAAAAATACAGAGCGGCCCTCAGGTCGCTCTGTGTTTTTTTTATGTAATCAGGGGATTACTTGTTTGCCTTTTTGTTCTCAGCCTTCTTTGTTACATCGAACATGATTGGTGTTGCGATGAAGATAGAAGCGTAAGTACCGATAACGATACCGAGGATAAGGGCAACTGCAAG
>JAZRMP010000044.1:0-12908 GCA_045647705.1 Faecousia sp. | reverse complement strand
TAATCTTGAATTATATGTGTATTACCAGACTTTTTCCGCTCTTCAGATTTCGCCGTTCCTCACCCACCGCTTCGCGGTCCCCCCTCTCCCCCGGGGAGGGGATATGGTGCCAACCATAATTTGAAATGCACCGATAAACAGGAATTTGTGTGTGTTTCTATACTAACACCTCCCGAGCGAAAACTGTGGTGAAAAAAAGGGTATGGTTTTAACTTTCTGTAAACTTGCATTGCTCTTGTTTTGGTGGTATAATTACAAAAATTATAATTGGGGGAATATTTATGAAAACCCTTTTGCATATTTGCTGCGCCCCCTGTGCCAACCAGTGCATTGAGGTGCTCCGGGGAGATAAGTTTGAGGTTGCCGGCTTCTGGTACAACCCCAACATTCACCCTTTCACCGAATACCGGTCCCGCCGTAACTGTCTGAGGGATTACCCCGCCTCTATTAACCTTCCGTTGATTGAGAAAAACGACTATGCCCTGCGCCCCTTTGTCCGGGCGGTTGCCGGGGATCTTGAACACCGTTGCAGCAAATGTTATGAAATGCGCCTTTTTGAGACAGCAAAGCAGGCTGCCGAGGGTGGTTTTGACAGCTTTACTTCCAGCCTGTTCATCAGCCCCTACCAAAACCACGAGCTAATGCGCCACGTTGCTGAGCAGGCATCGGCGGAGTACGGTGTGGCGTTCCTCTACCGGGATTTCCGTCCCTATTTCCGGGCAGGGCAAGACAAAGCCCAGGCGTTGGGCTTTTATATGCAGAAATACTGCGGTTGTGTCTTTTCTGAGGAAGAACGCTACTTGAAAGCCAATAAGATTATTCGCTAAACCTTTGGAGGATGCCATGGAATTTACCTTTATTGCGCCTTGTTTGTTCGGACTGGAGGGTCTTGCCGGAGACGAACTGAGGCGGCTGAATATGGAAAATGTCCGGGTAGAGGACCGCCGTGTCCTGTTCACCGGAGACGAGACTGCCCTTGCCAAAGCAAATATCTGTCTGCGGACCGCAGAACGGGTAATGGTGGTGTTGGCACAATTTGAGGCCAGAACTTTCGAGGAACTGTTTCAGGGGGTTCTGCACGCCAATCTGGAGGACTATATCCCCAAGGACGGTCAGTTCCCGGTAAAGGGCCACTGTCTGAACAGTCAGCTTATGAGCGTTTCCGACTGCCAGGCGATTATTAAAAAGGCAGCCTCCCGCCGTCTGGGAGAAAAGTACGGAATCAATTGGCTGCCGGAAACCGGCACAAAATTCCAGCTTCATTTTACAATTCTTAACGACCGGGTTACTCTGTCTGTTGACACTTCCGGTCCCGGTCTGCACAAACGGGGGTATCGCGCCATCGGCAACGATGCCCCTCTGCATGAGACGCTGGCCGCCGGCATGATCCAGCTTACCCGCTATCGGGGTAGAGAATTTTTTTGGGACCCCTTTTGCGGCTCCGGCACCATTCCCATCGAGGCTGCGCTGATCGCAAAAAACCGGGCTCCGGGACTCTCCAGGCACTTTGCCGCCGAAGAGTACCCCTGGATGCCCAAAGAAATTTGGCAGCAGGTAAAAGACGAGGCCCGGGACAAAGAATTCAGAGGCGACTACCGCATCCTTGGTTCGGATTCTGATCCCCAATGCGTGTCCTTGAGCTTTGCAAACGCAAAAAAGGCGGGGGTCTCCGACTGCGTTACCTTTAAAGACGGCGATGCCACCAAACTAAGCCTGCCCTCGGACACAGGCATTCTGGTCTGCAACCCGCCCTATGGCGAGCGGATGATGGAGCAACAAAGTGCCCAACGTCTTTACGGTGCCCTTGGCCGGCACCTAAAATTTGCCGACGGCTGGAAAAAATTTGTAATTACCTCCGAACCGGAGTTTGAGCATTGGTTTGGCCGCCGTGCTGACAAAAAGCGCAAATTCTACAACGGCAAGATTAAATGCGACTACTATATGTTTACAGACAACAGCCGAAAAAAGAAATGATTTGAAAGGCTCCAGATATGAAACATATTTTTATCATCAACCCCGCCGCCGGCAGCCGGGACCGAACAAAGGACTACTCCCAAACCATCCGGCAGGTCTGCGCTGCCCACGGTGCGGATTACCGCATTGCCGTTTCCGCCTGTCCCGGAGACTGTACCCGCATCGCCCGGGAGGCTGCCCGGACCGGTGAGGAAGTGCGTCTTTATGCCTGTGGAGGCGATGGTACGCTGAATGAAGTGGTCGCCGGAGCAGCAGGCTTTCCCAATGCCGCTGTTACCGTTTTTTCCGGCGGCAGTGGAAACGACTTTGTAAAACTATTTGACCAGCCGGATGCCTTCTTTCAACTGGAACGACTTCTGGACTGTGAGGAAACAGAATTTGATCTGGTCCTCTGTAACGACCGTTACTGTCTGAATATCTGCTCTGTGGGTCTGGATGCCCGGATCGGTACAGACGTTTCCAACTACAAACGCATCCCTCTGCTCCACGGCTTTCGGGCTTATGTGGTTTCTACCATCATCAATGTGATCCGGGGCGTTTCGGAGCATTATGTAGTAAAACTTAACGGCGAAACCATAGATGGAAGGCAGACTATGATCTGCGCCTGCAACGGCAGATTTTACGGCGGCGGCTTTAATCCGGTGCCGGAGGCAGATCCCTGCGACGGTTTGTTGGATGTACTGCTGGTAAATAAAGTCTCCCGCCTGCAGGTCCCCGGGGTCGTAGGGAAGTACAAAAACGGCAAATACGCTGAACTGCCCAATCTTGTACGGCATTTCCGTACAAAGGAGCTCTCTATCCTCTGCGACAACCCTTCCCCTGTAAATCTGGACGGGGAAATGCTGATGGCACAGAACGTAACCATCCGTATTGCCGACGAAAAGCTGCGGTTTTTCTACCCTAAAGGTCTTACTTGGAGCAAAAAAGAGCCCGTTTACCTGTAATCTTAGTCCCGCTCTACAGCGGGACTTTTTGTTTTTTCCATTGTTCCTGATTTTTCATGCCCGTATATTAAATGGAAGTTTCAAAAAACTTAAAATATAACCTCTTTTGTTTTCTTTCCGTGTGTGGTAAAATAATAAAAATATTCAGAAGGAGGGGTTTCTATGGCGCACTGTGTCATATTCTGCGCCGGCAGTTTTGACGGTCTGCTGCATCCTATCGGCGAAAAAGATTATATTATAGCAGCAGATGGAGGCTATACCCATGTACAGTCTCTGGGACTGACTCCGGACAGTGTGCTGGGCGATTTTGACTCCCTTGGCTATGTTCCACAAAACGCAACCCTTTTCCCCATAGAAAAAGACGACACCGACGCCTTGCTGGCTGTCCGCCACGGTCTTGCTTTAGGCTATCGGCAGTTTATATTCTACGGTGCACTGGATGGCCGGCGACTGGATCACACCGTTGCCAATTTCCAGACCCTTGAATTTTTAGCAGAGCGGGGGGCGAAGGGCTATCTTGTTGGCAAAGACTATATTGTAACCATTGTAAAAAACGGCAGCCTGAGATTCTCGAACCAAGCCCGTGGCGTCCTGTCTGTCTTTTGTCTGGGTGCGGATGCCCATGGCGTAACCCTTTCCGGGCTGAAGTACTCTCTAGATAACGCCACTTTGACCCCGGGCTTCCCCCTGGGTGTAAGCAATCAATTCACCAGGGAGAATGCCACTGTTTCCGTGGCTGAGGGAAGTCTGCTGGTGATTTACGACCGAGAAAACGGATTGCCGGAGGAACATATATGAATAAAGAGATTATCCCCTCCCGTCAGCCGGTAGAACCCTTTACACCGGACCCAGAACAGGGGCTTTCCACAGAGCAGGCAAAACTGCGGCTGTCCCGGGGGTGGGGCAACCGGGTAAATGATCGGTCTGTCCGCACAGAAAAGCAGATTATTTTAGAAAACTGCCTTACTTTCTTTAACCTTATTTTTATTATTATGGCGGTATTGTTGCTGCTGGCAGGTTCCTCTGTAATCAAGCTTTCGTTTCTTATTGTAGTAATTGTTAACACGATCATTGGCTGCTTTCAGGAGATCCGCGCCAAGCGTGCAGTAGACAAGTTGACCTTGGTTGCCGCCCAGACCGTAAAGACTATCCGGGGCAGTGCGGAATGCTACCTCCGGTCCGATCTGCTGGTCCGGGACGACATTGTGGAATTTTCTGCCGGCAATCAGATCTGTGCCGATGCAGTGGTACGGACCGGACACCTTCAGGTAAACGAATCCCTGATTACCGGTGAGGCCGATGCCATTGCGAAATATCCGGGAGATACACTGCGCTCCGGCAGCTTTGTGGTTGCCGGCAGAGGGCGGGTGCAGCTTACGCATGTGGGGGACGACGCCTTTGCTGCCAGACTTGCCGCAGAGGCAAAAAAAGATCCCAAAGCTGCCAAATCCGAAATGATGCGCTCTCTGGACCGTCTGATCAAGGTGATTGGTATCCTTCTGATCCCTATCGGTCTCATCCTTTTCCGGCAGGAATATGTGGTCCTGGATCTGGGACTGCAAACCAGCGCCGAGGCTACTGTTGCCGCTTTGGTAGGCATGATCCCCGAGGGGCTATACCTGCTGACCAGCGTCGCTCTGGCAGTATCCTCCATCAAACTAACAAAAAGCCGGGTGTTGGTGCAGGATATGAACTGCATCGAAGCCCTTGCCCGGGTGGATGTGCTGTGTGTGGATAAAACCGGCACCATTACCGAACCGGTTATGGAGGTGGAAAATATTCTGCCCCTTACCGATGATCCCCCGGAATATCTGGAATCCGTTTTAACCGCCATGTATGGCAGCGCTGAGCCGGAGAACGACACCGGAAAAGCACTCTCAGAGCTGTTTTCCGGGGAGACGGATTGGGTGTGTGAAAAGCACATCCCCTTCACCTCAGAGACTAAGTGGAGCGGTAATGTATTTCAAGACCACGGGGCTTTTCTCACCGGTGCGCCGGAATTTATTCTGGGCAACCGCTATGAAGAATTACGCCTGGTTGTACAGCAGTGGTCTGCCACCGGCTGCCGGGTGCTTCTGGTAGCTGCCTACGGCGGCGATCCGGTCCCCGGAGCACTGGAACCGGAACGGGTATGCCCTCTGGCGCTGATTATGCTTACCAACCGGATTCGCAAGGAGGCCCCGGAAACCTTTTCCTACTTTTCTCAGCAAAGCGTAGCCATCAAGGTCATCTCCGGCGATAACCCGGTTACGGTTTCAGAGGTGGCACACCGGGCGGGAATTGAAAACGCCCACCTCTGGGTGGATGCCGGTACTTTGGAAACAGAAGAAGATTTTTTGCAGGCCGCAGAACAGTACACGGTATTCGGCCGGGTAACGCCGGATAAAAAACGCAGCCTTATCCGAGCATTGAAGGCACAAAAACATACTGTCGCCATGACCGGAGACGGTGTCAACGATGTGCTTGCCATGAAGGAATCCGACTGCGGTATCGCTATGGCAAGCGGTGCACAGGCGGCATCCCAGGTGGCACGGCTGGTGCTGTTGGATTCGGACTTTTCCGCTATGCCGGGAATCGTGGGCGAAGGCAGGCGCGTCATTAATAATATCCAGCGTGCCGCCACATTGTTTCTGGTGAAGAATATATTCTCTCTGGGGCTTTCTTTGCTGACCATTCTGACAGCATGGCCCTACCCTCTGGAGCCCCAGCATCTGAGTGTCATTTCCGCGCTGACCATTGGCGTACCTTCCTTTTTTCTGGCTATGGAGCCGAACTATGAGCGGGTCAATGGACATTTTATCCGGGGTGTGCTCCGCAGAGCTTTCCCCGGCGGTTTAACCAACATCTTCACCGTCCTTGCCGCTCAGGCATTTATGGCAGTCTTTACCCTGCCTCTGGACCAAATCAACACCGTCTGTACCGCTATTTTGGCAGTGGTTGGAATGCTGGTGCTGTTCCAGGTGTGTAAACCCTTTGACCGGTTCCGGAAGTTGATCTGGTGGGCTATGGCCGCCGCGTTGGTGCTGTGCTTTACCCTGCTGGGCAGTCTGTTTGAGCTGCGTACCGGCTCTACCGGGGTGCGGCTGGTGATGTGGACGCTGCTGATCATGACACCCACGGTATTTTTCGCTATGCAGAGGGTCTTCGATTGGGGCGACAAGATCTACGCCCGCATAAAAGCCAAACGGTAACTTCCGTTTCTCGGACAGTCAGCCGTATAATATCGTAGGGGCGTGCGTTGCACGTCCGCAACGGACAACCGTTGGTCGCCCCTACAATTTCTAATAAACAAGCGCACCGGCAAACCGGAATATACAAAGGAGGAGATCCTTATGCTGACTTATGAATTGAAAAAGCTGCCCGGGATGCCTCTTTATGAATCCCTCTATCAATGTATCCGGGAGGACATTCTTACCGGCAAGCTTGCCCCGGGACAAAAGCTCCCGTCCAAGCGTGCGCTTGCCGCAAATTTAGAACTAAGCAAAATCACCGTAGAAGGCGCGTATAACCAACTTCTGGCAGAGGGCTACATCCGCTCCCAGGAAAAGGTGGGCTATTTTGTGGAAGCTGTAGAGCAACGGCAACCGATACAACCTGTCCCGGACGCCCCCTCTGTCCCGCCCGCAGACACAACCATTGATTTGGTCGCCAACGGTCCTGTGAAATTTCCTTTTTCCGTATGGAGCCGTCTGCAACGGGAGGTCATGCTGGATCTGGGGGAAACCTTGCTGCTGAGTGTAGACAACCAAGGACTTTTGGCTCTGCGCCATGCCATTGCTGCCCACCTGGCACAGTTTCGGGGGATGCAGGTCCATGCCGATTGTATTCTGATCGGTGCCGGCACCGACTTCCTTTATAACCTTCTGATCCAGCTTTTGGGCAGAAATAAGCGCTATGCCGTCGAAGAACCGGGTTACAGCAAAATCCGGCGGATTTACGCCGCCGGTGGTGTAGACTGTGTCAGTGCGCCTATGGACCAGCAGGGCATTATTCCTGAATCTCTGCCGGATGCCCAGGTTCTGCACATTTCCCCATCCCATCACTTTCCTACCGGAATCATTACCCCCATGCCCCGACGGCAGGCACTGCTTGCCTGGGCTGCCTCCCATCCGGACCGATGGATCATCGAGGACGACTATGACAGCGAATTTCGCTTCAACGCCCACCCTATGCCAACCATGTACGCCATGGACCCGGGCGGTCGGGTGATCTATATGAATACCTTTTCCAAATCCCTTGCGCCTTCCATTCGTATCAGCTACATGATTTTGCCTCCGGAATTGATGGCACAGTTCCGGCAGACACTCGGGTTTTATAGCTGTACCGTTCCCAGCTTTGAGCAGTACACCCTTGCCCGGTTTATCCAACAGGGCTATTTTGAAAAACACATTAACCGAATGCGGAAATTTTACAAAGCACGCCGCAACCGTCTTTTGGATGCCATTGCCGCCAGTCCCATGACAGACCATCTGACCATTCTGGAAGAAAACGCAGGTCTGCACTTTCTCGTCCGGGCAGATACCGTTCTGCCGGACAGCCAACTGGTAAACCGGTGTACCGAAGCGGGTATCCGTATCCGCAGCCTGGGCAGCTACTACCATGATCCTGCGCCCAGGGAGGATACCCACTGTCTGGTGGTAAACTATTCCGGTCTGACCGATGCCGCTCTGGACGCACTGGAAGAAAAGCTGCGGCGGGGTTTTTGACGAAAAAGGTTGCTATCCGTCCTATGGGGCATTATAATTAAATTATAGAGATAAGGAGGTGCTGTTATGGACGCAAAGATCGCATCCTACCGTGGCTGTCTTTTGGGTCTGGCCGTAGGCGATGCCATGGGTTATGCCGTGGACAACAAAAGCTGGGAGGAGATCTGCGAGGATTACGGTCCCAATGGTCTTTTGGGCTATGATCTTGTCAATGGCTGCGCCGACATCACATCCTACACCCAGATCGCTGCCTTTTTATGCAACGGCCTGCTGCTGGGTGCCATCCGGGGGAACCCGGAGAACCTTTCCAAATATATGGCACTAGCCGCTCGGGAGTGGGCAAAGAGCCAGCAGTTTCGCGGCGGTACGGAAAAGACCCGATGCTGGCTGGCACAGGTGCCGGAAATGCGTCGCAGACACTGCATGGACACCCGAATGCTGGATGCACTGAACCGACAAACCCTGGGCACTCCCGAATCTCCGGTGCTCCACTCATTCTCCCCCGGAGCCATTACCGCCCCGGTGGCAGTAGGACTGGCTTTTGTCCCGGCAAACATGGAACCCCGGCAGATTGGCCGACTGGGAGCCGAAGCTGTCGCCTTTACCCACGGAGATGCAGAAACGTGGCTTTCCGGCGCCTTTGTAGCTTACAGCATTGCCGGCATTTTGCACGAACCGACACTTCCTATTACCAATCATTTTTTAAACGCCGCTCAGGCTGTGGATGTCCAGTTTGGTGAAAACTATCCCCAAACCGCTTCTGTTACGCATCGGATCCGCCATGCCATAGCCTTATCCAAAGACCCGGAACTGACCCCCCTTGCCGCCTTGACCATGCTGGGCTGCACCACTGCTGCCGAATGTACCGCCGGTGCTGTCTATGCCAGCACCATCCACCCCTCCAATTTTGATGAGGGAATGATCGCCGCAGTAAACCACTCCGGCCGCAGTGCCGCAGTAGGCGCACTTACCGGTGCGTTTCTTGGTGCCCGCCTGGGAGTAGAGGCTCTGCCGGAATTTTATTTGGAATCTCTGGAGCCGATGGATGTGCTCTGCCAGCTTGCCGATGATCTGACCCAGGCGCGGATCGTTATGCGAATCTTTGACGATAGCTGGGATCAAAAATATGTCCAAGGTATGCCAACCAAGTGATTTATATTAAAATTTTCCCGCAAAAATGCAAAAAACCCTTGCAAAACCGGAAATAGGGTGCTATAATACAGGTAATCTAGCGTATACTTTACGAAAGAGAGGGGCTCGCCCCTCTCTTTTTTATGAAAGAAGGGATATTTTGAAGATCACAGAACAGGTAACGGCACTTGCCCAGAGTGTTGTGGAATCCTGCGGCTGCAGCCTGTGGGATGTGGAATACGTCCGGGAGGGCTCCGAGCGGTTTCTGCGGCTGTATATTGACAAGGACGGCGGCGTGGATATTGAGGACTGCGAAAAAATCCACCGGGCTATGGACCCTATTCTGGACGAAAAGGATCCGATCCCCGAAAGCTATCATTTTGAAGTTTGCTCCGCCGGTCTGGAACGGGCATTGAAGCGGCCGTCGGACTTTGCCCGGTTTATGGGCTGTCCCATTCTTATTAAGCTTTACCGCCCCCGGAACGGACTGAAGGAGATCCCCGCCATTCTGCGGGATTATCAGGATGGTCGTATTACCGCAGAAGCAGGTAAAGAGACCATCACCTTTGAAAAATCCGAAGTCGCGCTTGTGCGGCTTCGTGTGGAATTTTAATATAGGGAAATATAGAAATAAAGTAAGCCTAAAAGGCGAAGGAGGAAATAATGGCCAGAGCAAAAAAACAGGAGACACCGAAGGTAGATATTGGTGCAGAGATCTTTGCCTCCCTGCGGGACCTTGAGAAAATCAAAGGCATCCCCGTTGAGTACATGGTTGAGCGTTTAAAGCAGGCATTGACCAACGCCTACCGGAAGGACCGGGAGGATCATCGGGACATCCCTGCTGAGAATGTGGTGGTGGATCTGAGTGAAAAGGGTCTTTCCATGCACCTTGTAAAAACCGCCGTGGAAGAGGTGGAAGATTCTGCTGTAGAAATCCACATTGATGCCGCCCGGAAGCTGAACCCCAACGTCCAGCCCGGCGAGGCAGTTACCATTGATGTAGACATCCAACGGTTTGGACGCATTGCTGCCCAGACTGCCAAACAGGTAGTTATCCAAGGTATTCGTGAAGCAGAGCGTGGGGCTATTTACGAGAGTTACTCCTCTAAGGCCCAGGAAATGCTCACCGGAACGGTCCTGCGGGTGGATCCCACCGGAGATATTTTTGTTCGGATCGGTCAGGGCAACGAGCAGAGCGACGCTGTGCTCCGTACCGGCGAACAGATTCCCGGCGAGACTTACGCCCCCGGCGATCTTATCCGTGTATACGTGCTGGAGGTCCATCGGGCATCCCGAGGTCCCCTGGTTCATGTTTCCCGTACCCACCCCAATCTGGTCCGCCGGCTGTTTGAGCTGGAGACCCCCGAGATTGCAGATGGACAGGTGGAGATCCGCAACATTGCCCGTGAGCCCGGCAGCCGCAGCAAAATTGCCGTCCGTGCCGCTATTGAGGACGTGGATCCTGTGGGTGCCTGTGTCGGCCCCAGAGGCGGCCGCGTAGGTGCTGTGGTTGAGGAGCTGCACGGTGAGAAAATTGACATCGTGGTTTGGAGCGAAGACCCCTGCGAGTATGTACGCGCCGCACTCAGCCCCGCCGAGGTGCTGGATGTAACGCTGGTTCCCGGTCAGAAGGCCTGCACTGTTGTGGTGCCCGATAACCAGTTGAGTCTGGCCATCGGTAAGGAGGGCCAAAATGCCCGTCTGGCAGCCCGTTTGACCGGCTACAAGATCGATATTAAGTCTGAATCTCAAGCCGATGCCTGATTAAGAATTTTTTGTATTAAAGGATAAACAGCAATTCTTAACTCTTAATTCTTAATTTTAAACGAAGGAGGTAGTCCAATATGCAAAAAAAGATACCCCAACGGCAGTGTATGGGCTGCCGGGAAAGGAAAGCCAAGCGGGAGCTGATTCGGGTGGTCCGGGGAACGGACGGAGTTGTCAGCCTTGACTTTGGCGGCAAGCTCAATGGACGGGGCGCCTATCTTTGTCCCGACCCAGCGTGTCTGAAAAAGGCGCAGAAAGCCAAATCTTTGGAACGGAGCTTGGAAGTTCCCATTCCGGAAGAAGTCTATCAACGCCTTTCCAAAGAGATGGAGGCGCAGTCCAATGGATAAAGCCCTCAACTATATGGCGTTGGCCCGGAAAGCCGGCCGCATCGAACTGGGAGAGGAACCGGTGGGTGCTGCGGCAAGAGCCCAAAAAGCCCGACTGGTGGTAGTAGCATCGGATGCTTCTGACCATAGCTGGCGCAGGGCAAAAAGCTTTGTTGCCGGTACGGAGCAGCTTTGCATCCGTTCCTGCTTTGACAAAGATCAGCTTGGACAGGCTGTTGGCCGCACCAGTCTGGCAATGGCAGCCTTTACAGATCCGGCAATGGCTCTGGCCTTTTTAAAGGCCTTGGGACAACCGGAACAGTTCCGGGCGGAAATGGAAAGCCTGGAACGGCGTGCTACACGCATCCGCCAGCGACAGACTGAGGCAAAAGCCCATCTGCATAACAAGCAGATGGGAAAGAAGAAGTAACACGGAGGTGCGAATATGAGTTTAGTGAAGTATCGTTTGAAGGAAGTTGCGTCGGACTTCGGCGTTGCACCCAAGGAGATCGCACAGATCCTTGAGAAGTTTTTTGAAAAGCCAAAATCCAACACTCAGGTTCTCAGCGAGGAGGAGCTGAATGTTGTATTTGACTATATGACCCAGACCCATCAGATCGATTCTCTGGAAGTGGTGTTTGCAGTACAGCCTGCCCCTAAGGCAGAGGCTCCCAAAGCAGCACCCAAGCAGGAGGAACCCCAAAAAACTACGGCTCCCAAGGCAGAGGCCAGAACCGAAGCCCCTAAGGCAGAACAGAAGCCTGTCAAGCCTGTTCAGCCGGAGCGGAAGCGTGAGCGCCGGGTGGTGGATACCTCTGCAGTGCAGGTGAATACCTCCCGTTTTGATGATGTGGATAATCTGGTTTCCGAGCGGGTCCAGAATTATCAAGGTGGCAAACAGCGCATTGGTGGCAAGAAGGGTCAGCAGCAGAACCGCAAGGACAATAAATTCAAGGGAAACAAAGCCCGCAACGAGGAGCAGGAAAAGCTCCGTCGTCTGCAAATGGAAGTGGCAAGAAAAGCGCCTGTTACCGTTAAGATCCCCGAGGAAATCACCGTTGGCGAGCTGGCATCCCGGATGAAGAAGACTGCCGGCGAGGTCATTAAGTGCCTGATGAAGAACGGCGTTATGGCTGCCATTAACCAGGCCATTGACTTTGACACTGCTGAATTTGTGGCGGTAGAGCTGGGCTGTAAGGTAGAAAAGGAGATCACCGTTACCATCGAGGAACGGATCATTGACGATCACGAGGATACCGTAGAAGAGCTTGTAACCCGTGCACCTGTGGTGGTGGTCATGGGACATGTTGACCACGGCAAAACCTCTACTCTGGATGCTATCCGCAAGACCTCTGTTACTGCCGGTGAGGCAGGTGGTATTACACAGCACATTGGTGCCTATACTGTAGATGTAAACGGCAGCATGGTTACGTTCCTGGATACACCCGGCCACGCCGCGTTTACTTCTATGCGTGCCCGTGGTGCCAAGTCTACCGATATTGCCATTCTTGTGGTTGCCGCCGATGACGGCATTATGCCTCAGACCATTGAATCCATTAACCATGCCAAGGCCGCTGAGGTTCCCATTATTGTTGCTATCAACAAGATGGATAAACCGGAAGCCAACCCCGACCGGATTAAGCAGCAACTTACCGAGCATGAGCTAATCCCCGAGGAATGGGGCGGCGATACCGTGATTGTACCCATCTCTGCAAAAACCGGAATGGGTCTGGATGACCTGCTGGAAATGGTCATACTCACCGCCGAGGTTCAGGAATTGAAAGCCAATCCCAACCGCCGCGCCAAGGGTACGGTGATTGAAGCCCGTCTGGACAAGACCCGTGGCCCCATTGCCACGCTGTTAGTGCAGAACGGCACACTGAATCAGGGCGACATTGTAATCGCCGGTACCGCCGTTGGCCGTGTCCGTGTGATGACCAATGACAAGGGCCGTACTGTGAAGACTGCTGGTCCCTCTGTGCCGGTGGAGATTACCGGTCTGGGCGATGTCCCTGCTCCCGGCGACGAGTTCAATGCGGTTACCGATGAGCGCATGG
>JAZRMP010000043.1:0-1769 GCA_045647705.1 Faecousia sp. | reverse complement strand
GCGGCGAGCTTTTCTACGGTGTTGTAACGGACCTTGTAGAAGGGCCAGTTGCCGGAGAAACAGTTAAAATCCATATAGTTCATCATAGTGCCCTCCTTACAGCCGGAAATTGGTGTCCAGAAGCTTTTTGGCATTCTTGTGGAAGATCAGCTCCCGCTGCTCGTCTGTTAAATCGGCACCCAGGATCTGGCCGATATTGGAGCCGCAGCAGCCGGGCATATCCGTGCCGAAAAGGACACGCTCTGCACCGATGTTCTCGATGGTGTAGTTCATATCGTCGCCTTTGAAGAAGGAACCGCCGCTGTTGTCGCACCAGACGTTTTTGCAGTCCCGGATGGCGGGGATGCCGTCGTAGGCATTGCCGCCCAAGTGCGCCATAAGGATCTTGGTCTTAGGGTGGCGCCGGGCAATGTTTGCCACATGGATGCCGGTAGTTTCGTTTGCTACTTGCCCATTGGCCTTATGGAAGGCATGGAACAGCACAGGAAGACCGTTTTCTTCGGCATATTCCATGATGGGATCTACGGAAGGATCGTCCGCAAAGGTGCAGACCCAAAGCTTGATCATCTCGAAGCCCTGTTCCTGGGTGGCCCGCTTCAAAACGTCCATACAGTTGGCATTTTTGGGGTTGAGATAGACTGCACCGCCTACCTTTTCCGGCTCCTCCTGCATGAAATCAAAGACAAGCTTATTGAGGTGGTCGATCTCTTCTTCATCGGAGAAGTAACTACGCAGACCGGAGACATAGATCCGGGAAAGACCGAATCTGTCCATAGCCTTTAAAAGAGAGGCTTTGTTTGCCTCATAGGCACCGGCCCATACATGGGTGTGGATATCGATGATCATAGGGGTGGGCTCCTTTCCAAAGTGATATTTGCATCCATTATAAATGGCAGGAAAAACACTGTCAATCCGCCGGGGCGGAAAAGTCAAAAACTGCGTATAAAATCAATAATATTATTATAGTAAAGGAATAAAAGCATGTCAATCGAAGTTGGAATAATTAGCAAGATTGTCCTAATTCTTGAAAAGGATGTACTATCGGAATGCCAGGGGGGATCCTATTAGGTGTTATACACAATACACAAAACAGGCGATACATATTTGTAAAAAATAACATGTTGATGCGGAATAGAAGTATTGCTATAATAAAAATGGATACTGATAAAGAGATGCGAAGGAGGTAACGATATGACAAACAGACGCAAAAGAAAAAGAATTCTGCTGATCGTTCTGGCTATCCTCATTGCCCTACCGGTGTTCTGGTTTGGTGTGCGGAGGATCGTGACGGATTACATTCCTCCGGCAGACCGGAGCGATATCGGTGAAACAGTTACTCTGTCGTTCCCGGAGCTGCTTGCAGCGAATCAGTATGAAGACCCTTTGAATCCTCAGATCAAGGAAGCGCTGAGCTTCGTCTATGCGTATGACAGCCAAACGGGTAAGGGGAAGCTGACAGTATTCAGCCGGGTGCCGGAGAATCTGCGCCTCTGCTGCGTGACAGTCTATGAGCCGGAATGGGTTGGTGGGGAAGGCCTGTGCCAGAATCTCGCCGGAAGCTTTCAGGCAAAGATCCTTGCGCGCAAGAATATTACCTCCAAAGAAGGGTTTACGCTGGTGCATAATATTGCGGCCTTTTCGACACAACAGGACAACCCAGCTGTATTTATGAACATTGCGGATTATGTGGATAGAAACAGCTCCTATTTGCAGTGGTTCCTGGGTGTTATGGGCTATGAACGCCAAGCGGATAAATACCATATGTTAGA
>JAZRMP010000042.1:0-3019 GCA_045647705.1 Faecousia sp. | reverse complement strand
CATCCGGTGTTTTGGGAGCTGATGAGCTAGCAAACATCCAAAGACTACTGAGGGAGGGACAGCAATGAAAATGGAAATATCTAACTGCCTGAACTGTGGCAAGCCGTTTCCTGCCAAGGAAGGGAAATTGTACTGCTCCAGGAAGTGCTGCAAGGCGTTTAATCAGCGCAGATATGACAGAACACCGGTGCAATGCGTTTACAACGAAGGTGTGTTTTGCACAGAAAAGACCTGTGATCGGTGTGGCTGGAATCCTTTGGTTGCCCAGTGCAGGCTGGAAAAAATCATACGGAGGTTGCGGAATGAAGTGCAAAAAGGGTGATATTGAGATTGGGTTTCGTGCCTACAGTGAGGTGCTCCGCCTGTTTCCAAAACTGAAAGATGCTGTGCGTATTCTTGGGGTTCAGCACGCAAATTTATATGCATGGAATGAGGGCGTATGCCCATCTGCAAGGAGTTTGGCACGGCTGCATAAGGCAGGTGCCGATGTGATTTGGATATTGACAGGGAGGAAGTAGGGGGAAGGCATGAAACAGGAAGATACTGAACGGCTTAAAGAGCTTAGAGCAAAAAAATTCCTTACAGAAAAGGAAGAAGCCCAGTGGATATATCTTGAGAAAAAAGCAGAGAACGATGAACGCATAGAACAGTTTAGAAAGAACCAACAGGAGCCTTATTATTCCAAGCGTTCCAGAGCGGTTAACTTAGCGTGGGAATTTTACAAGAACGCTGAAATCAACGGGCAGTGCTATGTGGCAGTTGGTGGTCTGGACAGCATTACGCTGTACCTGTTCTTGAGATCTATCGGTATTGATGTTCCCGCCGTTTCTGTTTCCAGCTTGGAAGATAAGAGCATCCAAAAAGTCCATAAAGCATTGGGCGTGATTGGTTTGAAGTCTGCTACTGATGCTGACGGAAAACCCTACAGTAAGATTAAGGTGATTCGGGATTTTGGTTGGCCGGTGATCTCCAAAGAGGTTGCAGGTAAAATCAGCCACCTACAGCATCCAACTCCCGAAAATGCAACTGTACGACACGCAATTATCACTGGTGAGACCGGTGCGCAGGGCGGCTATCGTAAGGGAAGCAAGATGCAACTGCGCAAGTGGCTGTTACAGCGATTTGGTGGTGCTGATCCAGAAGGTAAAGAATTGGGGTACGACGAGGCGGATATTCCAGTATCTGACAAGTGCTGCTATTACCTGAAAGAGAAACCCTGCGACGACTATCACAGGGAAACGGGCAGATGGCCGTATATGGGGCTTATGGCATCTGAAGGAGGGCGGCGTGAGAAGGCCCTGGCTGTAAATGGTTGTAACTACATTAGCCCATCTACCAAACGAAGCTGTCCCTTTGCTACTTTCTTGCGGCAGGATATTCTTACCTTGGCTCTGGAAATGGATGCGTGGTATAAGGAAAATCACCATCTGTTTCCTGGACCAAAACTGGAAACCATCGTACCGGCTATCTACGGTGAAATCAAGCGCGACGAAAAAGGCAACCTCTACACAACGGATGCTCAGAGAACCGGATGTTCCATGTGCGGTTTTGGAATTCACATGGAGGAACGCCCACATCGCTTCGATCTTCTTTGGGAGCGCAACCCCAAGGAATGGGATATGTGGATGAACCATGTGTGCCAGAATGCTGCGGGAGAATGGTACGGTTGGGGACATGTTCTGGATTACATAGGTGTAAAGTGGAGAAATCCACAGCGATACATCGAGGGTAAGCGCGCTGCCGAGAAAGTAGAGCAGCTCACTATGGAGGATCTGAACAATGATTACCTATAGGCAGGCGCAGAAGCATCTGTTGCCCGGGGATGTGGTTTATACGACGAACGGAAAGAGGATTGTGCCGGCGCAGATCTGCCGGATTGCACCTGAGTATCTGGACACGGATGAGGATGTTCTGTATTTCGAGGACCACGGCACCCTGTGGTGGCTGACGGAAAGAGTAGCAAAGGAGAAGGTATATGGGACTTGAAAATTTGCGCCTTGCTATTGTGGGCGTGATCAGCTTCTGGTTGGGGATGGTCCTCACCGGCGGGTATTTTCTGCGGAGGTGGAAGTGATGGCGAAAAAAGACGATTCCAAGCTGCGTCTCCTTGCGGTATACAACATAATCCTGCGGGGCAGGCGTGTTACCGCAGGACGTATCCAAAGGGAGCTGGAGTTGCGTTATGACATCCGCGCAAACAGGAAAACGATTTACGCAGACATCCGTGCCATTGACCGTATCGTGCCGATTGAAGTTGTTGCGGGGAGAGGTGGCGGCTATTGCAGATTGGATGTTATAGGGAGGTGTGAGGATGGTTGTTGATATAGGTGTGGTGAGAAACTACATAAAGCCGAAAGCGGACAGTACTCTGTACAACATGCGGAAAGTTGACCTGATCGAGTACATCCGTACCTTGGAGCATAACTACAATGTTGCGGTGTCATTCAATGAAAACCAAGCGAAATATATAGAATCATTAGGCTTTAATGGAGTGGTGCGGTGTAAGGATTTCGCAGATGTACTTATTGCCAACGGCGTAACGGTGCAGAAGTGGATTCCTGTTACGGAGAGGTTGCCGGAAGAAGGCGAAGCGGTTATAGTGTTCGGCTATTGGCATGAAAAATTCCAACCGCTTATGTGTTACCTCAGCCCACACCGTAGGGGAGAATGGTTTACAACGGTTGCAGGGCAACAGGTATATACAGTCACCCACTGGATGCCCCTGCCAGAGCCGCCGAAAAAGGGCGCAGATAAATGATCTATTTACATTTTAGGAGGTGAGAACTATGGACTGGACGGTTTTTGCAAAAGACAAGCTTAAAAGCTATTGCGCAAAGAAGGCAAGCATAGAAAACCTCTCAGATGAGATCCAGGAGCTGGAGTATCGCCGGCAGAGCATCCGCAGCGCAACAGGGGATGGTGCTGCCGTGCAGGGCGGTGGGTCAAAACGGGAGGATATGCTATTAAATTCGATTGTTTTGCAGGATGAATTGGAAGAAAACCTACTTGCGGCTGAAAA
>JAZRMP010000041.1:0-25953 GCA_045647705.1 Faecousia sp. | reverse complement strand
CGGCCGGTAGCGGCAGCCTTCTTGACCAGATTTGCGTAAACAGCAGGGTCCGCCTGGGTGTTTGCCACCTGAACGAACTCCACGTACATCCGCTCGCCGATACGCTCGTAGTCGATCTTCTGCAGGTCAGCCAGCTTGGCGTCCACAGTAGCCTCGTCCATGCAGGTGCAGACGGACACAGCGTACAGGTTCTTGCTGACCAAAGTTTTCTCGTGGCGGAACAGGACAGTCTCGCCGCCCAGCTTGTGCTCGCCAACGGAGATGGTCTTCATAGGAGGCGCAGTCTGCTCATTGAGCATTGCCTTTGCCTCGTCGGAGAAGTAGGGGCACTTGTCGATCTCAACCGCGCCCTGGGCCACCTTCATGCAGAATGCCATACAGGTGGGGCTGCCGCACTCCTTACAGTTCTTCTTGGGAGACAGCTTAAAAATATCCAGACCTTTCAAAGCCATATCTATGTACCTCCTTAGACCAGTTCGGTGATGAACTGCTTGATGGTTGCGATGGATGCAGGATGACGCAGAACAACCGCGTCAGCACCGCCGGTCAGGTCAGCAGCAGCAGTGGAAACTTCCATGCCGATGGCGCGCTCTTCCCGGTCGCCCCAAGCGGGCTCGTCCTCGGCAGAAGCGGTAGACTCCTTCACGGAGTAGGTATCCAGCGCAACCGCAGCCAGAATGGGCATCTGCAAATCTGCATCGGACTGTGCCAAAGCGGCCAGACGGATGCGGTCGAAGGTGGAGGCGGCGTACTCGTAGCCGTAACCCACAGCAGCCGTACCGATGTCCATAACGATGTTGTCGGGAGCCACGTTGGCGTCCTTCTTCAGCATGATGTTCAGCTGCTTGGCCAGGTTGATGTCGTCAGCCGTCTCGGCACCTACCTTCTGGCTGGAAGCCAGAACCACGGAAGCACCCATGGTCTTGCAGTTTTCCTGCTTTGCGCTCATGCACAGGATGTTCTTGCCACGAAGCGCGTCAGCGATGGCACCCAGCAGCTCGCCGTCCTTCTCCAGATTCTTGCAGCCAATGACCACAATGGGAAGCTGGCAAACCTCGGCAACTGCCTTTGCGTCGGCGACGCAGTCTGCCACAGGGCGGTTTGCGCCGTTGGGATCGGCAGACTCAAAGTGCAGGCACAGGAAGTCAACGCCGGGAACGGTCTCCGCCTTCTTGGCGCGCTCTGCCATGGTGGTACAGCCGGCGTACAGCTCCTGCAGGCCGGGCAGGTCCCACTGGTCAGCAGCATCCGAGATCTGGATACCGATCTTCGGTGCATTCTCGATGGGAGCATCGAAGGTGTAGAAAGGCAGCACATTCTGACCACCGATGACGATCGCCTTGTCGCCGGTGCCCAGCGTAACGGCGTTGATCTTGCCGCTATAGGGCTGCGTCTTAGGTGTAAAAGACATTTTGTTTTCCCCCTTGGTGAAAATTTTTATATAATAATTTAAAATTATTAACGAAGTAAATTAGTTAAGAATCAAGAATTGGTTTTTGTCGCCCTTACAATAGAAGCCAAAAGTCTTTCCAATTCGTCGCAATTCTTACAGCGAACCGGAAACTTTTTTCTTTTACGACATTGTCCATAAATTCTTAAATTCTAAATTCTTAATTCATTCAGGATCTTCGCCAGTGCCACCTTGACCGGGTTGCTTGCCGGAAGATTGGCAGAGGGTTCGCCGTCGCTGTCGCACCGGAAGATCTCCTCGTCCTGGGGCAGTACCCCCAGAAGCTCCAGCCCCTGCTTTGCGATCTCCTCCTGAATGCCGTCGCTGAGAACGCCGCCGGGTGCCCGGTTGACGATCAGCCCCATTCTGCCGGGCTTCAGCTCCAGCTCCCGGATCATCTCCGCTACCCGGGCAGCCGCCTGGATCCCTCTGCGGGAGCAGTCGGAGATCAGCAGCATGGTGTCCACATGAGGCAGTGTGCCTCTTGCCACGTGCTCCAGCCCCGCCTCGTTGTCCATCACCACATATTTATAGTTCCGGGCGTACTTGTCCACCAATGTGGTCAGCACGCCGTTGACGTAGCAGTAACAGCCCTTGCCCTGGGTCCTGCCCATGATGAGCATATCGTAATCGTCCTCTTCAATGAGGGCAGAGTTGAACTTAAAGGATGCGTAATCCGCCTTGGTCATACCGGCGGGGACAGTACCCTTGAGCTCTGCCTGCGCCATTTCCTCACGAATCGCGCCCAAAGTGGTCTCCGCCTCCACGCCCAGCACCTCGTTCAGATTGCTGTTTGCGTCGGCATCCACCACCAAAACCGGCGTTTTCCGGTTCTGTACCAGATAATCGATCAGCATACCGCAGGTAGTGGTTTTTCCCACGCCGCCCTTGCCGGCAACTGCTATGGTATGAGGCATAATTTACCTCCTGTTTTGTAAAATTCCCTCTATGGGCGTAAAACCCCATAGTCAACCTGCATTGTAGCATATTCTTTGTGTATTTTCAACCATCTTTTGAAATTTCTTTTTCTTCCGCAGACCCGCCCGGTCCCATCCCAGGGTGGATTTTGGAATTTTGCATAAAAAATTGCAAAACAGGGTAGCAATTTCCCGGCGCGTATGTTATATTGATGGGGTCTGTACTTATTACATAACATTAAGGATGGTGAAAAATTGGAAAACTACACCAAATTCGCCTTAAAACCCATTGATGAGCTGGAATCCCTTCTTGCCCGGGCAGAGGACACGGTTTTTGTCATCGCCTGCAACAAGTGCTATAAGGAGTTTACCGCCACCGAAGAGCCCGAATGCAAGGAATTTCTGACCATCGCACAGGCCGCCGGCAAACACATTACCGGCTCCTGCTGTGTGGATTTTCTGTGCAACAAAGCCCGGGCGGAACACCGCCTGCCCCAGATGATCCCCGCCGGAACCAAGGCGGTGGTCGCCATATCCTGCGGTCTGGGTGTCCAAACGGTGGCATCTGTGCTGGACATCCCGGTATACGCCGGGGCAGACAGTGTTACCTTTCCCGGCCACCATGGCATGGCGTTGACCAAAAAGGCGTGCGACGCCTGCGCCCAGTGCTATCTGAATATCACCGGGGGGATCTGCCCCATTGTGGACTGCTCCAAGAGCCTGGTCAACGGTCAGTGCGGCGGTGCCAAGAACGGCAAATGCGAGGTCAGCCCCGATAAGGACTGTGCCTGGGAAAAGATCCAGAGCCGCCTTGCCGCGCAGGGCCGACTGGAGGAATTGACTGCCCAGCCGGTACAGCTTCGGGACTATAATAAGGTCAGCCACAAGCTGGTGCAGCAGTATGTAAAATCCATCCGGGAGATGCGCTTCGCCGGCTACTACGGCGGCGTTCACCCCACGGAGAACAAGGAATTTACCGAGCATCTGCCTTTGACCCCCTTCCCCCAGCCGGAGGAAGTGGTGATCCCCCTGTCCATGCACGCCGGCGCGCCTGCCGAGCCTGTAGTCCAAGTGGGCGATCATGTGAAGCTGGGTCAAAAAATCGGAAACGCTTTCGGTTTTATCAGTGCCAATGTACATTCCAGCGTCAGTGGCACGGTTCTGGCCATTGAGGAACGGCCCCACGCCAACCGTGGCACCTGCCTGTCCGTGGTCATTGCCAACGACAAAAAAGATACCTTGGCAGAAACCGTCAAACCCGCAGACCCCGCAGCTTTGACGCCCGAGATGATCGTGGAGATCGTCAAAGAAGCCGGTATTGTAGGTATGGGCGGCGCAGGCTTCCCCACCAATGTGAAGCTAACACCCCCCAAGCCCATCGACACCGTTCTGCTCAACGGCTGTGAATGTGAACCTTACTTAACCGCAGACCACCGGGTGCTTCTGGAGTACGCCGACGATGTGATTTTGGGTCTGGAAATGATGCAAAAGGCTGTAGGTGCCCCCAAGGGCATTATCGTCATTGAGGACAACAAGCCCGATGCCATTGCCCTGCTGGAAGAAAAGATCGCAGATAAGGAAAACATAGAAGTCTGCGTGGCAAAGACCAAGTACCCCCAGGGCGCGGAAAAGATGCTCATTAAGCGGGTCATGGGCCGGCAGGTCCCCAGTGGAGGACTGCCTGCTGACGTGGGCTGCGTGGTGGGCAACGTCAGTACCGCCAAGGCCATTGCCGATGCCATTACCAAGGGTATGCCCCTTGTGGAGCGCGCCGTAACCGTAACCGGTGAGTTTATCAAAAACCCCGGCAACTTTATGGTCCGGATCGGCACCGATGCTGCTGCGCTGGTGGAATATTGCGGCGGTATCACAAATGAAAACGCCACCGTGAAAATGGGCGGTGCCATGATGGGCTTCCCCCAGACCACCCTGAATGTTCCCATTATGAAGGGCAGCAATGGCATCATCGCCATCGACACCGACCCCAGCCGGGAGGTAAGCTGCATCAAGTGCGGCAGGTGCGTGGATGTGTGTCCCATGGAGCTGAAGCCTCTGTACTTTGCCAAGTTCTTTGACGACGAGAACTGGAACGGCTTCCGGGAGCAAAATGTGATGGACTGCATGGAATGTCGCTGCTGTGAGTATATCTGCTCCTCCAAGATCCCCCTTGTTTCCAAGATCAAGGCGGGCAAAAACGCGGTAAGGGGGATGAAGTAATGCTGATTACAGAATTAAAATCCAAAGAAGCCCTTGCCGAGCTGACCCGGGGCAAGGTGGCAGTCATCTGCTGCCACGGCTGTAAGGAAGTCTCCTTCCCGGAAACAGACGCCAAGACGCTGATCGCCGAATTGGGCGACAAAGTAACCGGCGTTCTCACCACCGATTATATCTGCAATCCGGAAAACCTGCCCCTGCGGCTGGAGAAAATTGCCGACGCGGTGGAAGCGGCAGACACGGTCCTGGTGCTGTCCTGCGGCGTGGGCGTGCAGACCGTTGCCGGCGCGCTGGAAAACAAACGGGTGTGCGCCGGTTGTGATACTTACGCCCTGCCGGGCCATCAAGGTGTAACCCCTCTGGAGGTGGACTGCCACCAGTGCGGTCAGTGCTATCTGAACATTACCGGTGGGATCTGCCCCATTACCGCCTGCTCCAAGAGCCTGGTGAACGGCCAGTGCGGCGGTGCCAAGAACGGCAAATGTGAGGTAGACCCGGAGATGGACTGCGGCTGGGAGCGAATCCAACGCCGGCTCGCCCAGGTGGGCAGACTGGACGTACTGAAATGCCCCGTCCAACTGAGAGATTACAATAAATAATTAAGAATTAAGAATTAAGAATTAAGAGTTATGCTATAAAATTTCATAATTCTTAACTCATAATTCTTAATTAAAAAGGGAGTCTTTTTATGAGAATTACCGAACTTTTTGACAACGGTCAGTTCGTGGTAACTGCTGAGGTGGGTCCTCCCAAGGGCATCGACTGCCGCCATGTGGTGGAGGAAGCCAAGGAACACCTTTCCGGTATCACCGCCGTGAACGTTACCGATAACCAGTCCTCTGTGATGCGCATGGGCAGCCTGCCTGTATGCGTGGCAATGAAAAATGCCGGTCTGACCCCCATTTTGCAGCTCACCTGCCGGGACCGGAACCGGATCGCCCTCCAGTCGGAGCTGCTGGGTGCCGCCATGCTGGGCATTGAGAATATCCTGTGCCTCACCGGCGACCATACCACCATGGGCGACCACCCCGGCGCAAAGCCTGTATTTGATCTGGATTCCGTCTCCCTGCTGCACACCGCTTGCCAGTTGGAAAAAGGTCTGGACTTAGCGGGCAATGAGCTGGTGGGCGAAGCCCCCAAGTTTGCCAAGGGCGCGGTGGTATCCCCCTGCTCTGACTCTGTGGATGCCCAGCTTGCCAAGATGGAGCGCAAGGTGATGGCAGGCGCGGAGTATTTTCAGACCCAGGCAGTGTTCGATTCCGAGAAGTTTATCTCCTTTATGGAGAAGGCAAAGCAGTTCGGCAAGCCGGTGCAGTTGGGTGTGATCATCCCCAAGAGCGCGGGCATGGCGAAGTTTATGAACAACAACGTTGCCGGTGTCCATGTGCCCCAGCACATGATCGATGCCCTTGCCGCCGACAAGGAGCGGGCAAAGGCAGGCATTACCGGCGTGGAGATCGCCGCCCAGATCATCAAGGAGTGCAAGCCCTACTGTCAGGGGCTGCATATTATGGCACTGGGCTGGGAAGCCAAAGTGCCGGAGCTTCTCAAGCTGGCAGGCCTTTAAAAAGAATCTCTCCCGGGTGAGGTATCACCCGGGAGATGCTTTTTTACAATGGAGAATCTGTTAAATTCCGATTTATCGGTGCGTTTGATTATCCTATTTGTAGGGACGTGCAATGCACGCCCCTACAGCAAAACTAATTTGAAAATTCAACTATTTTTATATAATCAATAAACGCTTTCAAGCTTTTTGACATCCACTTATTCTTATGATATATCAGCTGTTTCCAAATGTCTATGTTCACATCACACACATCAAGATAACACAGCTTTCCTGCATCTATCAAGGGCCTTGTTACAAAATCCGGCAGATACGAGATCATATTGCTCTCGGCAATCACAGAGGTAATAATATCGGTTCGCCCGATTTCAAGAACTGGGGTTATTTCTAAGGATTTTTTTGCAAGTTCTCTGTCAAAAACCCGCCGGTATCCCTGACCGTATTCCGTTAAAATAAACGGCTCGTTTATAATGTCCCGGATGGATAATCCTTTCATACCCGCAAATTTCGAGCTTGCGCTTGCAACAAAGTGCATCGGCAGCAGCTCCTCTTTTGCAATGATGTAATCTTTGTTATACAGGCGACGGTCCAGCGTTATAATAACATCCGCCTCATTATGGTCAAGCATATCCAGCATCAACGCCGAGTCTCCGGTGGTAAACCGTATGGAAATAGCAGGATACTGTTTATGAAAATCCATATAATGGGCATGAATCAATTCCTCGCATACCGAGTCGGGTGCTACAATATGAATGTGGCCGTTTAAATCTTTTTCTTCCCCCAGATTTTCCTTAAAATCATCGGTCAGCGCACGAACCTGATGAGCGTAGGAAACAAGCTGACGCCCCCGTTCGGTCAGCGTTATGGTATGGTTTATTCTTTCAAACAAAAGACAGTCAAGCTCCTCTTCCAGTTGTTTTATCTGAAAAGAAACGGTTGACTGGGAATAGCCGAGCTGTTCTGCGGCCTTTGTAAAGCTGCCAAGTTCTGCCACAAGAATAAAAGTAAATAGATTTCGTAATTCCATGTTATGCCCTCCCCATCGAAAATTTCGATAGCAAACATCAAAATCATTTGTTTGACCAATGGTGAGGGGTATTATATACTAACTTCATCAAAAATGCAAGGCTTAATTCGCCAAAACAAAAGGAGACTTTACAATGAAAAAAGCAATAACTATTCTGTTAGCAATCGCTCTTTGCGTGGGCTGTATGATCCCCCTCACCGGTTGTTCCGGCGGGAACGCCGATAGCAAATATAAAATCGGTATTGTTCAGCTTGTCGAGCACGTTGCACTCGATGCGGCAACGGAAGGCTTCAAGCAGGCGATCATCGATGAGCTTGGCGAAGACGCTGTTGAATTTGATTTCCAGAACGGTCAGAACGATCCCAACACCTGTTCTACCATCGCGAATCAGTTCGTATCAAACAATGTTGATTTAATTATGGCAAACGCTACTCCTGCTTTGCAGGCTGCCTCTGCTGCAACCGGTGATATTCCGATTCTGGGTACTTCCGTAACCGAGTACGGTGTTGCTCTTGAAATCAAAGATTTTAACGGTACTGTGGGCGGAAACATCTCCGGTACATCCGACCTTGCACCTCTGGATAAGCAGGCCGCTATGATTACCGAGTGGTGTCCCGATGCAAAGACCGTTGGCCTTCTGTATTGCTCAAAAGAAGCAAACAGCCAATACCAGGTGGATGTGATAAAGGCAACGCTTGAACAGGCAGGTCTTACCGCTACCCTTTATCCCTTTACCGATTCCAATGACCTGGCGCAAATCTGTACAAATGCTGCCGATAACTGCGATGTGATCTATGTTCCTACCGACAACACCGTTGCAGAAAACACCGGTATCATTGATAATATCTGCGAGCCCAAGAAGATCCCCGTGATCGCAGGCGAGGAAGGCATCTGCTCCGGATGCGGCATTGCAACGCTTTCCATCAGCTACTACGACCTTGGTTACACCACCGGCAAAATGGCTGTTAAGATCCTCAGAGACGGCGCAGACATCTCCACCATGGCCATCGAGTATGCGGAAAAGCAAACGCCCAAGTACAATGAGCAGAACTGCCAAGCCTTGGGAATTGCACCTCTGGAAGGCTATACCGCCATCGAAGCAAGCGAATAACAAATGGTTTCAGCCGGGGAGAACCCATCTTCTCTCCGGCTGTCTCCCTATAATAGATAGCAAGGTGAATTTACATGGAAATTTTCAGTCAGCTTTTGAATGCCCTGCCGGGCTCCATTTCCCAAGGACTGATCTGGGGCATTATGGCAATCGGTGTTTATATTACATATCGCATTCTTGATGTTGCCGACCTTACGGTAGACGGTTCCTTTGCAACAGGCGGTGCCGTTGCCGTTATCCTTATCCTAAACGGCTGCAATTTGTGGCTTGCTATGCTTGCAGCCTTCGCTGCCGGTCTTCTTGCCGGTGCCGTTACAGGCCTTTTGCATACCCTTATGGGCATTCCACCTATTTTGGCAGGCATCTTGACCCAGCTTTCCCTGTACTCCATCAATCTTAAAATTATGGGAAAAGCCAATCAGTCGGTTAATGTGAATCAGACAGACCTGCTTGTTTCCCTTCGCTGGGTTAAGGAATTTGCTCTGCATAACCCGCTTATAACCGTAGGCATCGTTTTGATCGTTTTGATCGCTGTTCTTTATTGGTTCTTCGGAACCGAAATGGGCTGTGCGATCCGCGCAACCGGAGCCAATCTGAACATGAGCCGGGCACAGGGCATCAATACCAACTTCAATAAAGTTCTGGGCATTATGCTTTCCAACGGTCTTGTGGCTTTTTCCGGTGCTTTTCTTGCCCAGTACCAGGGCTTTGCCGACGTGAAGATGGGACAGGGTGCCATCGTTATCGGTCTTGCCGCCGTTATTATCGGAGAGGCCTTATTCGGCAAGATCTTCAAAAACTTCGCGTTGCGCCTGTTATCGGTTGCCCTTGGCTCGATTATTTATTACATCGTTATCCAGGCGGTCATCACACTGGGACTGGATGCCAACCTGCTGAAGCTGCTCTCTGCGGCGATCGTTGCCATCTTCCTTGCCATTCCCTATTGGAAAAGAGAATACGCCCAGAAGCATATCAGAAGAACGAAGGGGGGCAAGGGAAATGCTTGATATTGTAAATGTGGAAAAAACCTTCAACCCCGGAACGATCAATGAGAAAAAAGCACTCAACGGCATTAACCTCCATCTGGACGAGGGTGATTTTGTAACTGTGATCGGCGGTAACGGCGCGGGTAAATCCACAATGCTGAATATGATTGCCGGCGTTTATCCTGTGGACTGCGGAAGCATTATCGTTGACGGCATTGATGTTACCAGACTGCCCGAATACAAGCGCGCAAAATATTTGGGGCGTGTTTTCCAGGACCCCATGACAGGAACTGCGGCAGATATGCAGATTGAAGAAAACCTGGCACTTGCCGCCCGCAGAGGAAAGAGACGTACCCTTAGAGTCGGTATTACCGCCAAGGAACGAAAAGAATACCAGTCGCTCCTAAAAATTCTGGATTTGGGATTGGAGAACAGACTTACCGCCAAGGTAGGCCTTCTTTCCGGTGGTCAGCGTCAGGCGCTCACACTGCTTATGGCGACCCTCAAAAAGCCAAAGCTACTGCTTCTGGATGAACACACGGCGGCACTTGACCCGAAAACCGCAAAAAAGGTTTTGGACATTACCGAAGAAATCGTTGCCAAGGATAATCTTATTACCATTATGATCACCCACAACATGGCGGACGCGATCCGGGTGGGTAACCGGCTGATTATGATGCACGAAGGTCAGATCGTGGTAGATGTAAAGGGCGAGGAAAAGAAAAAGCTCACCATTGAACAGCTTCTTCAAATGTTTGAAGCATCCAGTGGCAGTAAATTTACCAGCGATAAGGTTATGCTTTCAAAATCATAACCACCCTTTTTGAAATCCCGATTTATCGGGCTGCTCGCTTGTCATTTCGAGCGGACCCTGAGCGAAATGACATGGGTTGGTGCAAACACACCGAAAAACAGGAATTGGTCAGTAAACATTAATCGTCCTTTGTTAATGAAGAAAGGAGCGGATCGCATGATCCGCTCCTTTTTGTTTTACTTTGCAAATTTCTTTTTGCCGATGATCACCACAGCCAGTCCGGCAACTGCCAGAACCGCCAGGATCACCAGTGCCGCCACCGGCATATCATCCCCGGTCTCCGCATTGGTGCCGGTATCCGCACCGGCGGCAGGCACAGCCACATCGGTGTACACCAGCGCGTAGGTGGAGAAGGCATCTGTCTGGAAGGACAGCTTACCGGTAGTGCCATCATATATTGCGTCCAGCACATCGGTCTTGCCCTCATGGACCCGGATCACCTTATAGGTCCGGGCGACCTTGGCATTGGTGTTCCGCAGCGTTTCCGGTACCGTGATCGTAACCGTAACCGCGCCGTTGGTCTGGGTGATCTTCACAGGCGCATTGTCCCCCACCTGCTTGGTCAGGGTAATGTCCAAAAACAGACCTACGGTGTTTTCGCCCAGTGCCTTTTCCACCAGTGCCTTGTCTTCGGCGGGAATATCCTTGCTGATGTCCTCCACCACCAAGTCAATGGCAACGGAAGCACCTGCAGCCACCAACTGCTTCTCCTCCTCGGTCAGCAGCTTATCCGCCAGCTCCTCTGCCGGGACTTCCAGCTTTGCCTCATGGGCATTTTCTTTCTCGTTGGTGGTATTTTCCACCTTACCGGGCACGACCTCAAGCTTGCCCATATCCAGCGCCAGCCACAGCCACAGGCCGTCGTTATCGGCGCTCAGAGGTGTAACCTCCTTGCCGTTAAGAACCACCTGCACCTTATTGGCAAAGGCATAGTTCAGACCGGCGCGCACATCCACCCGAAGCACATAGTACTTGCCGTCCTTGAATACACCATCCAGCTCCATGCCGTCGTCATCCAGAGAATCGCACTCGTTCCATCGCTGCCAGTGCGCCCGGTAGGGAGCGCCCTCGGGAACGATGACCTTCTGAGGCTCTTCACCCAGAGCAGGCACCGCAACCGTCAGCTCCACCTTTTCAATGAGCGTCATATCCACCGGGTAGTAGCGGCTGATCCAGGTGTAGTCCCTATTAATGTTGGGCCAGTTGCCGTCCCATTCCTTGCCGCCTACCAGGATCTGGGTGTCCTCGTTCACCTCATAGCCAGCTTCGGGATAGATGGTGTAGCGGTATTCGTAGATGATGCCGCCCTCGACAGTGCCGTCTGTCTGCTGATAGTTCTCGTGCCAATCTCCTACCACGGTGTACTTAGCACCGTTGGGCACCTGCACCGCTCCGGATACCAGCAGGTCGCCGATCTCCAGCTTCTCGGGCATGGCGGGCAGCTCCACCTTTTCGATGGTCTTGCACAGGGAGACTTCCCAGTATGCGGTGAACATTTCGTTCTTTTCACCAAAGCTATACCAGCTTTCAGGCCACTGGCCGTTGATGGTCATTTCGGCGCGCTCAGAGAACTCATAGCCCTGGGCGGCTTCCAGCGTTACATTCAGCTCATACCGGTGGCCCTCCAGGAAGGCACCGGAGGTAAGGTCGCCTTCATAGACAGTGCTGTCATACCAATACCACTCAGCAATCTTCACATTGGGGTCTGCCACGGTGGGCGCGGTAATCGTGCCGCCGGCAACCGGCTGGGGCACGGTAACCGCCACAGAATCGATCACCTGGTTGCCGGAAATATGGTAGATGAACACCGCCATATTGTAGTCCACATATTCCAGCTGATATTCTTCGCCGTTGAGAGTGGCATCGGTGTTAAAGGTGAACTCATAGCCCTCTTTGGGCTCCATGATCACCACCACTTCATAGCACTTATCCTTTGCAAAGCTGCCGGTGGCCTCCACCGTACCTTCACCGGTAATTTCCTGGACCTCCACGCTCTGGAGCTGCACATTCTGCTGGGCAAACGTAACCTTCACATCCTGGACCTTGTCGCCCATGCTGACACCGGCAAGGGTCAGATCCAGCTGATCGATCACCGTCTTGGTGCTGTAGCGGAACCAGCTGTGCAGAACGCCGTCCACCACATCGGTCATGTCGGGGCCGTTCAGGTTCTTCTCATCCAGGAAGCCCTCCCACTGGCTGAAGCTGTAGCCCTGCTTGGCTGTGGCGGTGCATTCCAGATAATAATCCTTGCCTGCTTCAAAAGCGGTAACAGGATTGCCGTCATAGTCGGACCAGCCCACTACCGTCAAATTTTCCACACGGCGGTTGTCGGTAATCAGCGTAACCGCAGGCGCAGCGCCCACGGAAATGCTTTCCGGCAAGCCCTCCACGCGGACAGTGCCCACCTTGGGGTTGGTCAGCTGCACACGGTAGTAGATCCAGATGTAGTCGCTGTCCTTGCTGCAATACCACTTGTCGGAGGTGCCTTCCGGCAGGCCGTCCAGTTTTACGGACACACCCTTGGTAAAATAGCTACCGCTCTGGGGTCTGACCGGGATGCACAGTTGATAGCTGGTATCGCCCATAACATCGCTGTCCGGCTGCATGGTCATACCCATGTCATCCATCCAGAAAGCGCCGCTGATCACAGCGCCCTCAGACACAGCCAGACCCTCGGTGGTAAATTTGCCGCCGATCTCCAGTTGAGGCACGCCGGTAACTGCCACGGCATCCACCGGATCCCGCAGATCGAAGTAGACCCGCAGGTCGATATGCCCCGTTTCCCTGTCCATAATTTCATAAGTAACCCCGGCAGGAAGGGAAATATCCGCATGGGGGCTGAGATAATAGCCCTCCTGAGAGGTGATCCGCAGATCCGCGCAGTAGCTCGCCTTCTCATAGACGCCCTCAGTTGTGGGTATCATGTCATAGTTTTCATTTTTATACAGCGTGGACCAATCGGTATCCAACTGCAACCCCTGATTCAGCCCGATACCTGCAAGCAGAGCAGGAACATCCACCTGCTGACCGATTGCCACAGTAGGCACCTGAGACACTGTCAGCTCCGACAGAATGTTGATTTCGCCCAGATGATAGACCATCTGCGCCCGCACATCGTTATTGCCTGCCCAAGTCCGCTCATCGGCAGGCTTGCCGTTCACGGTAACGGCAATATCCTGGGACATATTATTGCCCAGCTCGGTGCTCAGATAGATGTAAAGCACATAGGTTTTGCCCGAAACAAAGGCACCGTCGGGCACAGAATGGCCCTGAGCGGTAACTTCGTACCAGAGGGCTTCCATGGACACGCCATCGGCACCGCCCAGTTCTATCCCCTCCAGGGTAGGCATCTGCCCCACCACAGGCTCGGTAACACCGGTGATGGCGACGGCATTGATCTCCGCCTCCGGTGCATCTGCTGAGGCAACGGATACTGTCATGGCAATAAAGCCAAGGAGCAGTGCTGCCACCAGAAGAATACTGATTGCCTTTTTCATAATACGTTCCTCACTTTCGCAAAAATAGGCACTTCTGCTTATACCTCATTTTACCACACCCTATATCGGTTGTAAATCCCTTTTTCCTACTGTCATTTCGACAGACCCTGAGCGTAGTCCAAGGGGCGCGGAGAAATCCGTTCCCCCTCTCTTGTCATTTCGACCAAGCCGTAGGCGCGCGGAGAAATCCGTTTCTCTCCCCTGTCATTTCTTTATCATAAAAACAGCCCTTTTCAGAACTTCTCCATAATTCTTTCAACGCCCTTGGTCAGAACACCTTCATCCACGCCCGCCAGAGCCAGCAACCCTTCCTCTGTGCCGCAGCCGTGGGGCACTGCCCACGCACCGGCATCGGTCCCCGGAGCTAAAAGCCCGCCCAGATCCGCAAACGCCGCCACATTTTCAAGGGCGGAATCCAGAATCTTCTCCACCGCGTACTGAGAAAAACGGCCCTTGCCCCGAAGATTCCCCACGGTGCTCAGAGTAGGCACCCAAACCGTGCCGTTTTCTGCCATGGCGCGCAGCGCATCTGCATCCAGATATGCCCCGTGCTCCACGCTGTCCACCCCTGCCCGGGCGGCAGCCTCCACCGTCCTTGCGCCGTTGGCGTGGGCCATGACGGCAAAGCCCTCCTCATGGGCAATGTGGATCATTTCCCCGATCTCCTCGGGTGGCAATCCCGGCTGGGTCAGCACCCCAAACCGGTCAAAATCCATCAGTCCGGAGACCATGATCTTAATAAAATCCGCCCCTTCTTCCCGATGCTTTTGCACCAGCGCGGCATACGCCCGCAAATCTGCAAACTGCTCTCCGATAAAGCCGCCGTAGCACCCGTCTTTGCACAGGGGTGCTCCGGGACTACGGTAGGTAATGCCGTATTGGGGTGCCAGCTCTCTGGCGCGGAAGCAGACCCCAAACCGGTCGCCCCCATCCCGGAGATAGGTGTAGCCCTTTTCCTGCCACAACGCCAGAACCCTGTGAACAAAGTCCTCATCCACCGCCTGCTCATGGCGTTGCAGGGCGGCTTTCCAGTCCACCCCATCCAGCAAGGTATGAATATGACAGTTAGCCCTCATCCGTTGACCCTCCTGTTTAAATACCCGGTTTTGCTTTTCTGCCTTTTACTGGATCATACACCAAAACCGCCCCAATGACAACCCTTCTTTCTACCGGGGGAACATCACCTGCTCCAGTTTCCGGAGCACCGTCTCCCGGCGGCGGTATACCGACGACTGTTCAATACACAGCTCCTGGCAGAGCCGTTGTACATTTCCCTTTGCCGGATGTACAAACAGCCGCTCCGCCACCAACCGCTCCTCTGGGGTCAATACCTGCATCGCCTGCTCCAAGCTCTGCAAGCTGCACCGCAGCCTGTCCATCTCCCCCAGCCGCCGGATCACTTCCTGCTTCCCATCCATAAAATACCTCCATTGAAACTAGAAATTAAAAACCATCCACAAAGCTACAGAGAAATCCGTCCCTTCCCTCCGTCATTTCCACCGAGACCGTAGGGACACCCCGGGAGGGGTGTCCGGAAAAACCGGTCCAATCCCGACGGACACCCGAGGACGGGTGTCCCTACACAACCTTCAAAAATACCGCACCGAAACACTCTACACACTTTTGGCGGTGCGCAGGTGGGGTCCATAGGGGAGGGGCGGCTTGTGCCCGGGAAACGGATTTTTCCATCACATAAACACATCCTCCCGGGCTTTCAGCCAGCTCCGTTTCACGGCGCAGGGCAGCACACACACATCTCTTGGACACAGACACGCACCGCAGGGGTCGGTCTGCAAATACGCCCGCACCCGATGGGGCTGGGAATAATACAGCCCTCCGATGCACACCCCCGCCGGTTCTCTGGGGACTTTCTCCATCTCTGCCCGCACAGAAAACCGCATATCCTCCCACTTATGTAAAAACCACTGCCGCCATACCCGGCAGTCTTTGTTGTCGCACCCTCTGGGGTCCGGGACCCGAGTGCACCGCATACAGGGACTAATATTTCCGTTCATAATCGTTCCTCCTGTCCTCCTGCCACCATTTGAGAATGGTAGCATAATGATCGTTGATTTTGGCATTGTTCCGTTCAATGAAATCCGCAAGCTTTAACCGATAGTCCAGATAGTTTTCCACCCCCATCCTCTCTGTCAGATCGTTTGCCTGCTGAAGCGTCAAACTGATCTCCGCTTTTTTTATGGATGGATCGGTGGGTGGTGTGGCTGCCTCCGGCAGCCCGGTCTCCGGGACCGGATCGGATTCCCCTCCTTTCGGTTCTGTTCCTTTCTTTTCCTTTCTGTTCTGTTCCTTTCTTTTCCTTTCCTTTCCTCTGGGATTCCGACTGGAATCCAAAAGAGCCTTTCGCTTTGTCAGCAGACATTCAAAATCTCCTGTATTATCAAGGGTATATGCCTTGTTGGGCTTGATGTACAAGCCCTTGGCAATGTCAGGATAGTTTAACGGTTTGATACGATCGTTTTGCAAACTGTTTGCCATTCGCCAATGTTTTATGACCATCACACCGTCAAAGTCCAGCAAAAAACCCTCGTCCACCAGCATCTGCAATTCCCGGGGCGGCCTGCGGAGCTTCCGGGCGATCTGCCGGGGACAGTTGAGGAAGCTATCATCGTCTGCCTGCATACACAAATGAAAGTATAGTGCCTGTACGCCTACCGGCAGGTCCAAAAACGCATCGCTCTCTACCACAGCCGTATGAAACATTCTCCTCTCAGCCATTGCTCCTCCTATCCGGCGTCTTCCTGTTGGGGTCCCCGGTGCTCTCCTTGGCGCGAACGCCTGCGTCGCTCACCGACCCCGGCCACTCGCTCAGGTCGCTGTTTCCGCCCCCGGCGGCGCTCCCATCGCTCCCCATCATCGTCTGCCTGCATACACAAATGAAAGTATAGTGCCTGTACGCCTACCGGCAGGTCCAAAAACGCATCGCTCTCTACCACAGCCGTATGAAACATTCTCCTCTCTGCCATTCCATCCTCCCAACCAACAATTCTTAATTCTCAATTCTTAATTCTTAATTCCCTTTGGCATCGGTGGCACAAACACCGCCCCCACTGAAAAACCTCCCCGCCACACCGTTCACACCAGCCCCACGGAGGCAAGCCGTTCCAATCCACCAAGCCCACCGGCCTGCGCCGCAAAACCGTCCTGTTTATCGTACCGAAATTCTGATACCCTACCATAAAACCCCTCCGTAGCAGTTGAGAATTAAGAATTGAGAATTAAGAATTATTTTTCAAATTCCTGTTTATCGGTGCATTTCAAATTATGGTTGGCACCATATACCCTCTCCCGGGGAGAGGAGGGACCGCGAAGCGGTGGGTGAGGAACGGCGAAATCTGAAGAGCGGAAAAAGTCTGGTAATACACATATAATTCAAGATTATTGCCCGCTTCCCTCCTCCGACTCCGCTTACGCGGACCCACCTTCCCCCCGGGGGAAGGTACGGGTGCACGCCGCACACAACTGCCCGACAAATCGGAATTTGTTTGACAACGGATCGTTTTTAATTCTTAATTCTTAACTACTACGGAGGGAGGTCAGGTTATGGGCTTTGAACAACTGCTGGGCAACCAACGGCTGAAAGACAACCTTTCTACCAGTATCCACCGGAAACGCATTTCCCATTTCTACCTGATCTCCGGGCCCGAAGGCTCCGGCAAGCGTACCCTTGCACAGCTTTTGGCGGCTGCTATTCTGTGTCAAGGGGAAGACAAGCCCTGTCTTTCCTGTGCCGCCTGCCGTAAGGTCATGGGTAACGCCCACCCGGATTTTATCCGGGTAACGGACCCGGAGCACAAAAACGTCGCAGTTAAGATTGTGCGCCAGATTCGGGAAGAAATGTTTATACGTCCCAATGAGGCGGATCGGAAAATTTACCTGTTTCCTCAGGAATTAGGCATCGAGGGACAGAATGCCCTGTTAAAAATACTGGAGGAACCCCCAAGTTACGGCGTGTTTATTCTGCTGGCAGACAATCCGGAAAGACTTTTGCCCACCGTCCGTTCCCGATGCACAGAGCTAAGTCTGCAAAGCCTCAGCCCGGAAATTCTGGAGGAAGCACTGCGCCGGCAGTTCCCCCTGGCAGACAACGATACCATCGCTGCCGCCATAGAGCGAAGCGGCGGCTATCTGGGACAGGCACTACGACTTCTGGAAAACGGTAACACCGTTACTCCCCAGACAGAGAGCTTTGTTCAAAGCTTTTCCGGTAAAGATGCTCTGGGATTGCTGAACACACTGGTCCCCATGGAAAAATGGAAGCGGGATCAGCTTTTGCCGGAACTGATTCGCTGGTCGGAACTTGTGCAGCAAGCACTTGTTTTCCGCAGTGGAATGCAGGTCCTGTCCAAAACCGCCCGGGAGCTGGGAAACCAACGCAGCTCTCAGGAGCTGATGCAGGCACTGGGAAATATCCATAAAGCGATTGAATATACCCAAAGCAATGTTTCCCCCGCAGCAGTCTGCGGTTTTCTTGCCTGGGCCCTGCGCTGAATTTTTACACCGGGAGCTGCCCGGAGCAAATAAGGAGTTTACAATGGAAGAACAAACGAAAAACAAACCGGAGTTTGCGGAAGTGGTGGACATCCAGTTCCGTCCCGGACAGAAAATTTACTATTTTGATCCTGCGGGTATCACTTGCAAGGCGGGAGACCATGTGATTATCGACACCGCCCGAGGCCCGGAATACGGCTACTGCACCGCAGGCAACCACCGGATTCCCGGCAAAGAAGTTGTGGCACCCCTGCGCCCTGTACTGCGTCTGGCTACCCAGCAGGACGAGAAAATTGCCGAGGAAAATCAGGCTAAGGAAAAGCGCGCCTTTGAGGCCTGTCTGCAAAAGATTGCGGAATACAAGTTGGATATGCAGCTTGTATCGGCAGAATGTGCCTTTGACGGCAGCAAAATCCTATTCTTTTTCACCGCCGATGAGCGGGTGGATTTCCGGGAGTTGGTGAAGGTCCTTGCCAACACCTTCCACACCCGTATCGAGCTGCGTCAAATCGGTGTTCGGGACAAGGCAAAGATGGTGGGCGGTCTTGGCATCTGTGGCAGACCCTTCTGCTGCGCAAGCTTTTTGGACGATTTCCAGCCCGTTTCTATTAAAATGGCAAAGACCCAGAATCTGAGTCTGAACCCCACCAAGATTTCCGGCACCTGCGGCAGACTGATGTGCTGCCTGAAATACGAGCAGGATGCATACGAGGATTTGCTTCGTACCAGTCCCAAGGCGGAATCCTTTGTGGATACCCCCGATGGCCGGGGCACCGTGGTTGAGGTAAATCTGCTGCGGCAACGGGTAAAGGTACGTATGGAGAACAACCCGGAAACCACAGGCACCTATGCCAATGGGGACATTGCCATCCTGCGAAACGGCAAGGCAAAGAAGAACGACCCGCCCATTCCGGCGGATCTGGCCCCTATTTCCGGGGCAGGCAAACGTGCCCGTAAGCCGGTGGCAGAGGCTGATGAAGGCCGACTGTTCCTGGATCCCATCAAATTCCGCTACAGTGAGGAAAATATTGCTCCCCAACAGGAAATCACGGAACCGAAATCCGGCGAGGAGGATGCGGACGCAGAACAAAAGGCTCCCCGCCAGAACCGAAATCGCCGCCGCAAACCCAGAAGCGGCAAACCCCAGCAGGAGCAGCCCAAGAAAGACACCCCACCCCAGCCGCCAAAAAAGGAAGCTGCCCCTTCCCCGGAAGGACAGGCAAAACGACGCCGCCGTCCCCAACACCGCCGCAGACCTAAGCAGTCCGGCGATTCCGGAAGCAACACCTAAAAAATGCCTTGCGGCACCCTTCCTTACGAAGTGTGCCACAAGGCATCGTTTTTCTTATACAAATAATTGTGCCGCCGCCTGTCGGAAGCGACCAAACTCCTCGTCGCTGCACTTTACCGTTACCCGCACAGGGCGGTTAAAGTCCAGACTGAACATTCCAATGAAGCTTTTGCCGTTGACCTGCTGCTTTTCATTGCCCACCAGCACCTCAAACGGCTGGACCATAGCAAGCGCCACAAAGTCCTGCACCTGACGGAAGGAACGGACCTGAATATTAAATTCACGCACAAAAAAACCTCCCATACTGTACAAACTGTGTTTTTTACGATATAATGATGCAAACCCGGGCAAAAAACGCACCGTTGCCCATTATAGCAGAAATCCGGGAATATGCAATTAGCGGTTTTGACGATTTAACCAAAACCCGGTTGCTTAATTTGGTGAAAACGACTATGAAATTTAGCTTTTATACCCTTGGCTGCAAGGTAAATCAATATGAGACCCAAGCGATGGAACAGCTTTTGACCCGGCTGGGACACACTGTTTGCGACTTTGGTGAGGTCTGCGACGGATACATTATCAACACCTGCTCCGTTACCGCCGTGGCAGATAAAAAAAACCGGGCGGTGATTCGCCGATGCCGTAGGGACAACCCCAATGCCGTCATCGGTGTTTGCGGTTGTTATACCCAGCACGCCCCCCAGACGGTGCGCGCCCTGGGTGTGGATGTGCTGGGCGGCAGTGCCGGACGGGAGGCATTTATCCATCAGATGCTCGCCTGTATGGCCGACCGACAGCCCCGGCAGGTATTGGACCAGGCGTTGAAGCGCAGGGAATTTGAGGTTCTGCCCGCAGGAGGTCTGGAGGGACGGACCAGAGCTATGCTGAAGGTACAAGACGGCTGTGTAAACTTTTGCACCTACTGCATCATCCCCTACACCCGTGGTCCGGTACGCTCCGCTTCGGCAGAATGGGCAGTGGAACAGGCTAAAGCCCTTGCCCGACAGGGCTATCGGGAACTGGTAATCACCGGCATCGAAATCGCCTCTTGGGGCGTGGATTTGCAGGGAAAACCCTCCCTTTCCCTGCTGGTCCAACAGATTTGTCGGGCAGTACCCCTTATGCGAGTGCGTCTTGGCTCCCTGGAGCCAAGAATCGTTACAGAAGATTTTTGCAGCACTCTGCAACCCCTTGACAATCTGTGTCCCCAGTTCCACCTGTCTCTCCAATCCGGCTGCGACAGCGTCCTTGCCCGGATGCATCGGAAATATGACACTACCCGGTATTTGGAAAGCGTTGCCCTTCTGAAACGCTATTTTCCCGGTTGTGCCGTAACGACGGATATGATCGTGGCATTCCCCGGGGAGACAGAGGAGGAGTTTTCCCAGAGCCTTGCGTTTATCCAAACCTGTGGCTTTGGGGATATGCATATTTTCCCTTACTCCCGCCGGCCAGGTACGCCCGCAGACAAAATGCCGGGGCAGCACCCCAATGCCGTTAAAGAAGAACGCAGCCGCCGCGCTATTGCCGTGGCAGAGGAAATGTCCCGACAGTTCCGGCAGGCAATGGTGGGAACAGAACAGACGGTGCTTTTCGAGCAGCCGGAGGGAGAATTTTTCACCGGCTACACCCCCAACTATGTAAAGGTGTATGTGGAAGGAAAGGACTTGCATAATAAGCTGCTGCCTGTGGTCATCACAGACATCCTGCGGGACGGTGTCAAGGCCTGCCTGAAATAACTGCCGTTTTTCGGGCTGCGGGTTAGGCACAGGAACCAAACAGCCCTGCAATTTTACAGACGAAATATCCATTCCAAACGGTGGTTTTGTAAAATTTTGAAATTGGGGGCAGACAATTCCCCAAAAGTGTGCTATACTATAAGATAATATAATTGATTCTCAAATCAAGGAGGCGGTTCCTTTGAAATATTGGCGCGGATACCTGGTTGCTGTCATTCTGGCGGCCATTTCCGGTGCGTTGATCTACTTTGCCCAGGCACATCCTGTGCTTGTGGATATGATTTATCCCTATGTTACCCGGCTGATCATCTCCTCCCTTGCGGACTGGACCGGTGCTATGTCCTTCTGTCTGTGGCAGGTGTTGCTCATCGGGCTCATCGCCATGGGTATTGCCAGCATTGTGCTGATGGTGGTTTTACGGTGGAACTTTGTCCAGTGGCTTGGCTGGGTCATGGCTGTGGTAAGCTGCCTCAGTCTGTGCCACACAGCACTGTATGGCCTAAACAAGTACGCCAGCCCTTTGGCTGACGACGCACGGCTGGAAATTATCGACTTTACTGTCTCTGAGCTGAATGAAGCCACCGTCTACTTCCGGGACAAAGCAAACGCTCTGGCGCAGGAGCTTCCCCGGGACGAAAAGGGCAATCCTGACTTCGGCACCTTTGAGGACCTCGCTGTTCAGGCAGCAGAGGGGTATCGTGTGCTGACCTACGACGACGCAATCTCTGTATTTGCCGGCTCTACTGCTCCTGTAAAAAAGCTGGGTTGGAGCGGCATTTATACCATGCTCCGTCAGTCCGGCGTTACCGTTCCCCTTACCGGTGAAGCTGCGGTGAACCCAAAGCTGCCCAGCGCGCTGCTGCCCTTTGCCATGTGCAAGGAAATGGCGCATCGTATCAGCATTTACAGCGATGCAGACGCTTGCTATGCCGCTTTCCTTGCCTGCACCGCCAATTCCTCCCCCGCTTTCCAGTACTCTGCCTATCTGATGGCATACCAATTCTGCTATGATGCCATCGTGTCTATTCCTACCAGCACCGCCCAGGCTTGCGCTGCCCAGACGGATAAGGGTGTTAACGCCCAGTTCCGCAGCGACCTGGAGGATTATACCGACTTCTACGGTGAAACCACCGGTACCGCCAATGTGCGGACACAGGCCCCCACCCTGCCAGACCCCACCGCCACCGGTGAGGAGGAAGTTGTGGTAACCTTCTCCTCCTATTCCGGCGTTGCGGATATGCTAGCTAGCTGGTATGTGGGAACCTTTATCCTGCCTCTGCACGAGGAAGAAGAAATTCCTTTCAATCCCCTGGATCCTTCTCAGGTGGATCTGACAGCCGCTGCCGCACCTGCTGCCTGATGGAAATGCTGAACGCCCTAAAAGAAGGGCTGCCCAAACTGGGGCTGGATTTAGACGAAAAGGTACAAAATACCCTCTGCGATTTTGGCCGCGCCGTAGTGGAACAAAATAAGGTAATGAACTTAACCGCCATTACCGAACCAGAGCAGGTGGCAAAGCTGCACCTGCTGGATAGTTTGACCCTGCTGACTCTGGAGGATTTGCGGGGCAAACGCATTGTCGATGTGGGCTGCGGTGCTGGTTTTCCCGGCGTGCCGGTAAAGATTGCCTGCCCGGAAGCCCGGCTGACCCTGCTGGATTCTCTGGGTAAACGGATGAACTGGCTGGAACAGACCCTTCCCGGTCTGGGGGTGGATGCCCAGTGTATCACCGCCCGGGCAGAGGAAGCCGTGGCTGACCGGCGGGAGCAGTACGACATTGCTACCAGCCGTGCCGTAGCCAGACTGAATATCCTTTTGGAGCTGACCGCACCCTATGTAAAAGTAGGGGGCAAAGTCCTTGCCATGAAGGGTACGGCTGCCAAAGAGGAGCTTTTGGAGGCAAAAAATGCCATCCATCGGTTGGGACTAAAGCTGGAACGGGTGGTGGATTTTCCTGTGGACGATACCGCCCATACCGTGATCGTGCTAAAAAAAGTAGCACCCACACCCAGTCAATACCCCAGAAGATACGCAAAGATCAAGCAATCTCCACTGTAAACACAGGCGTGCCGGTTTCGGCACGCCTTCCATATAGAAGGAGCATTCGGTTATGGGCATTGAATTTGAATTAAAGTTTCGGGCAACCCGGGAGCAGCTTGCTGCCATCGACAAGAACATTTCCGCCCCGGAGCAGCGATACCAAATGCATACCACCTATTATGACACCCCGGAGGGTGCATTGGCTGAAAGGTTTTATACCCTGCGCCGCCGGATGGAAAATGATACCAGTGTGTGCACCTTTAAGTACCCCGCCGGTGCTCTGGGCCGGGGCGAAGCGGAAATCCTCTGCCAAGACATCCGGGAGGCAATTCCGAAGTTATGTAAACTAAGTGGTGTTGGGGAACTGCTAACCCTTGCCACACCGGGGGTCATCCCGGTATGCGGCGCAAAATTTACCCGCATCGCCAAAACACTGGTACTGGAAGACTGCACCGTAGAGATCGCCTTGGATGAAGGGATTCTCCATGGGGGTGAACAGACAGTCCCCTTGTGTGAGGTTGAGGTAGAGCTGAAAGCCGGCAGTCGGGATGCTGCCATTGCCTATACTGCGGCTCTGGCTTTCCAATACGGTCTGGAGCAGGAATCCGGCAGTAAATTCCGTCGCGCATTGGCGCTGGCAAGAGGTGAATAATATGGCTGATTTCCCATCCCTGTTTTCTAAATACGACCGTCTGTTTCTCTTTGACACGGAAACCACGGGCCTTGGTTACAGCCGGGACGAAATTATTGAATTTGCTGCCGTGGTTGTGGAGCAAAAAGATGGACAGGCAGTAATCATCCGGGAATACGATGAGCTGATCACCCTCAGCCCCGGAGGATTTGTGCCGCCCATGATTGAAAAGCTCACCGGCATTTCCACACAGGATATTCAGGACCGGGGCATCCCCAAGGCGCAGGTCTGCCGGGATATTGCCCAAATGATAGATGGCAACACCTTGCTTCTGGCATACAATGCCCACTTTGACCTGAGCTTTTTATTCTACCTGCTGCTGCGAAACGGCGACCCCGCCATTCTCAAGGGCAAGGACAAGCTGGATCTGCTAACGGTCTATAAAGACCGGCACAGCTATCCTCACAAGCTATGCAACGCCATCGAGATTTACGGTCTGTCCGATCAGGTGGTCAATTCCCACCGGGCGGTGGACGATGTGGTTGCCACGGTGGCTGTCATGAAAGCCATGGAGCAGGAACGAAGTGATTTGGAATATTATGTAAACCTGTTCGGCTTTAATCCCAAGTACGGCATAGAGGGCAAGCCCATCGGCTCTGTTACATATAAGCCCCAATCCTTTGACCCTGTGAAACCTTTGTACCAACTGTAAAATTCCTGTTTATCGGGCAAGCTGGCTTCTGTCATTCCGAGCGGAGCAACAGCATGTTGCGAAGTCGAGGAATCCGTAATCCTTTGCGGGAAAACGGATTTCTCCGCTCGACTACGTCTCGATCGAAATGACATACATTAACTTTATCTGCCCAGCAAATCAGAATTTAACTTTTGGAGTGATCTTATGTACAATGAATCTGCATATTCTCTGGGGGCGAACCGCTCCTGCATCCGGGATCTGTTTGAATACGGAAAGGCCCGGGCAGCCGTTGTTGGCGCGGAAAATGTCTATGACTATTCTCTTGGCAACCCCAGCATCCCTGCCCCTGCGGAGGTCAATGAAACCATCCGTGCCCTTTTGACAGACACAGACCCCTTGCAGCTCCACGGCTACACCTCTGCGGTGGGCGATCTGACCACCCGACAGGCGATCGCTGACGATCTCAATGCCCGGTTTGGCACTTGCGTATCCCCGGAGGAGCTGTTAATAGGCTGCGGCGCAGCACCGGAACTGACCGCCGTATTCCGCGCGCTGGCTTTTCCTGGGGCACAGATCTTGGCAATCGCGCCGTTCTTTCCGGAGTACCGTCCCTTTGTGGAGCAGGCGGGGGCAGAATTTGGTGTCGTTCCTGCGGACATTCCGGGCTTTCAGATCCGTTTGGAAGATTTGGAAAAAATGCTCACCCCCAACACCGCCGCCATCATCGTCAACTCTCCCAACAATCCGGCAGGCACAGTCTATACCTCTGAAACCCTGAAAAAGCTGGCAGCCCTTTTGCAAAAGAAGTCTGCCCAATACGGACATCCCATTTATATTGTTGCCGACGAGCCTTACCGCGAGCTGGTATATGACGGAGCAGAAGCGGCGTTTATCCCTACGATCTACCCCAACACCATCGTCTGCTACTCCTATTCCAAATCCCTCTCTCTGCCGGGTGAACGGATCGGCTATATTTATGTACCGGCACAGGCGGAAGACAGCAAGGCGATTTTTGCCGCAGTCTGCGGCGCAGCCCGGGCAAACGGTCATGTATGCGCTCCCTCCCTGCTGCAAAAGGTTGTGGCCCGATGCGCCCACCTGCGTCCGGATTTGGAGGCCTACGACCGGAACCGGAAGGCGTTATGGCACGGACTAACAGAAGCAGGATACCAAGTAGCAAAACCGGACGGAGCATTCTATCTGTTTGTCAAAGCTCCCGGAGGCAGTGCCAAAGCATTTTCCGAAAAGGCAAAAGATAAAGATCTTTTGGTGGTTCCCGGGGACGATTTTGGCTGTCCGGAATATTTCCGTGTATGCTATTGCGTCAGCTACGAAATGATCCGGAAAAGCTTGCCCATCTTTCGTGAACTGATAAAGGAATAACCAACACCGCACTGTCGCATCCCGACAGAGCGCTGTTTTCGCCAAATTTCGATTTGTCGGTTTGTAAGGGGCGGCGCCCTCGACGC
>JAZRMP010000040.1:0-6862 GCA_045647705.1 Faecousia sp. | reverse complement strand
CCATGGGTATTATTGGAGACCCTTCGCAGCGGATTTTTGACCTCTTGTTCTAACGAGGGGGAACTACTGCGGGTAGCCATTGACCACAGTTATGAGGAAAAGGCCTTACATCTGGATATCTGGCTCAACAGCGACGACCTTCCTCAGCGTTGTGAGGTCTTCTGGCAAGGACGCAGACTTCTGTCGATGGATGTCAAAAATTTCACCTTTCTGTAACATTAAAAGGCTTTTCTCCATAGGATATTTCGGTGGCGCTGCCGTATAAATTTCCTGTGTGCGTGGGAGAATACTGTTACCGCGTTACATAGGAAGTACGGTAGCGCAGGAAATGAATTCTTCGGAGAGTGAAGCACATGGATACCACGGTTAAACGAGGAGATATTTTCTATGCAGACTTGTCACCGGTAGTGGGCAGCGAACAAGGTGGGACACGGCCGGTTTTGATTGTACAAAATGATACAGGAAATCGCCATTCACCCACAGTGATTGCGGCGGCTATTACCAGCCAAACAGGCAAGGCCCGTCTTCCTACTCATATCAACATTGCCGGTGGGAGTGTGGGATTAAGTAAAGATTCGGTAATTCTACTGGAGCAGGTGCGTACCATCGACAAGCGCCGTCTGCGGGAGCATATGGGGCATTTGGATGAGAACCATATGGCTATGGTAGATGATGCCATTGCCGTCAGCCTTGGGCTTCGTCTGGGCGGTGCTACATGAATAAATCCCCCTTTGCCGCATAGGTTTGTGGCAAAGGGGGTAATTAATTTGGATGGAATTTATGACATTCTACGCGGTGGCGAGAAAATTGGCAAAGCCGAAGTTCACCGGGAAGGTCTTTACTATCGTTACAAGTGTTGGTGTAATCTTACCGGGGAAGTCATGTACCGATTGACTGTTTCCTGCGGTGGGAAAACTGAGAATTTGGGAATTCCTGTACCGGAAGGAGATTGTTTTTACCTGAACACACGCCTTCCTGTGAGTCGGTTTTCACAGGAGGATCCGGTATTCCGGGCGGTGCCACGGCATGAGGAACTAAAAAAGGAAAGGTGGATACCCATTTCACCTGAAAAGCCCTTTGATTACATTGCAAGACTTGAAAATGCAGTTATGGAACAAAGAAATGGGGAAGTGGGGGTTCTGCTCAGAGAAGATTCAGATTCAGCTCCACCGGACAGTGATCCGAGCCCATCACAGACGAATGAATGACAGAATCCTGGATGGCCGGCTGAAGCCGGTCTGATACCACAAAATAGTCAATACGCCAGCCGGTATTCCGCTCCCGGGACTTGAACATATAGCTCCACCAGGTATATGCTTCTGTTTTATCGGGATACAGATAACGGAAGGAATCTGTAAAGCCTGCTTCCAGCAGCTTGGTAAATGCACCCCGCTCCTCATCTGAGAAGCCTGCACTGCCACGGTTGGAGGCAGGATTTTTTAGGTCAATTTACTGATGGGCTACATTCAGATCACCGCATAAAATCACAGGCTTTTTAGAATCCAAATCAACCAAATAGGCGCGGAAGGCATCCTCCCAACGCATACGGTGGTCAATGCGGGCAAGCTCCCGCTGGGCATTGGGGGTGTAGCAGGTAACCAGATAATAATTCGGATATTCCAAAGTGATTACACGGCCTTCGTTATCCAATTCCTCAATGCCGATTCCATAGGATACGGATAGAGGCTCGTGTTTGGTGAAAACTGCTGTACCGGAATAGCCTTTCTTTTCTGCATAGCACCAGAATTGCCGATAGCCGGGCAAATCCAATTCTATTTGCCCAGCCTGCAGTTTGGTTTCCTGTAGGCAGAAAAAGTCTGCATTGATTTCCTTGAAAAAATCCAGAAATCCCTTTTGCATACAGGCGCGCAGTCCGTTTACATTCCATGAAACAAAACGCATATCTATACCTCTTAGAACTTAGTTTTGTTTGTTACCACTGCCGTCAATCAGTAAAAAGCTGTCCTGATTGAGTGTGATGAAGCTTTCACCGTTGAGTAGTGTGCCACTGGCGCTGAGGATGATCTCTTGACAGCCTGTCAAGGACATAATGGTCTTGGTCAGGCAGGTGAGTGCGATGGTAAGGTCCATGCCGGAATAATTTGTGATATTGGAATTAAGGACCACTTTTGCGGTCAGAGCCTCCAGCTGGAAACTGATGAGAGAAACGCCACTTGGGAATGTGGCGGTGAAGCCTTCTCCGGGGGTGGAGTGAAGATATTGGTTCAACAAATACAGATAGTCATTTTCATGCCCGGCTGATTCCATATATGTGCCCGTAATCAGGCCATCCTCTGTACCATAGTCAGGTTTTTCTCTTTTGTAATAAACTACAATAGAGTTTTCGGGCATAGGATCTGTATGACCGCAGGCGGCGATACCCAGCAGAGTGCAAATGACCAGCAGGATGCATAGAAATTTTCTCATGTTGCGTCCTCCTCTGTGTCAAATGCCGGGAAGGAAACAGTAAAGACAGAGCCTTGGCCCGGCACACTCTCTGCGCGAATTGTACCCTGATTCCGTTCTACCATATACCGTACGATAGCCAGACCCAGACCACTGCCGCCGGAAGAGCGGGAACGAGCCTTATCCACACGGTAGAACCGCTCAAATATGTGGGCTAAAGCATCTTCTGGGATGCCAACACCGGTATCGGCCACCTGTAAAACGGCGTTATCCTCCTCCCGGAAAATGCGAATGGTCAGTGTTCCACCGGGACGATTGTATTTGATGCCGTTTTCCACAAGGTTGAAGATAATTTGATATAGGTCATCCTCAAGAATGAGAATGGGGCAGTCCTGTTGACAGCTTAGTTCAATTTGAATTCCACTTTGCTCTGCCAAACCGGTAAGCATGCGAGCCACCCGGTCAATGGTAGGTGCGATATAAGTGATTTCACAATCACCGTCCTGTTGGCTTTCAACATGGGAAAGAGAAAGAAGTTTTTGGGTCATGCGGGTAAGGCGGTCTGCCTCGTTTCCGATATCCGACACAAATTCGCGAACAGTTTCGTCATCCATATCGTTCTGCAGGATGGAATCAGTAAGCAATTTAATAGAGGCAAGAGGTGTTTTTAGTTCGTGAGAAGCGTCAGATACAAACTGTGCGCGCTTGTTTTCAAAAGCTTGCAGACGCTCAGTCAGCAAATTAAATTCATCACCCAAAAAAGTCAGTTCGTCGTTGCCACCCATTGACACCCGATGGGAATAATCACCGCTGCGAATAATACGCATGGAGGAAAGAACACGACGAAGGCGCTTGGAGAAGCCAGTAGCAAAAGCAATGGAGAAGAGTATGACCATGGCCTCTAAAAATAGTGTGATAGACAGAACATTTTGCTGCAAGGACTGAATCAAAGCGCCTTGCTCAGCATCATATTCCATCATATAAACACAGCCTACAATACCACCATATGACACAATGGGAGTAGCTACCTGAGATTGCATGACACCATCGTGATATCGCCAGGAAAACACATCGTTTCCCTTGATGCCATCCATTGCCTGCACAACTTCAGGAAGCAAAGCGTAGCTGCCCAAAGAAGGATCGGCGGCATAAGAGTCATAAAGAACCTTCCCTGTATATTCGGTAACCAACAGCCTTGTAACACGCAGACTGTCCATCTTATTCACAGCTTCGGCAACATTGGTGGTGTTAAGAACATCCAATGTGGCGATTTCTGCTGCAGCCAACTGACATTTTTCTACCATGGAAGATTCCTTGCTTTGGTAGAACAGTCTTTGACTGGTGCCGGAGCAGTAAATGTTTAGAAACAGAAGTACCGCAAAAGTGATACATACATATACCAGCGCATAACGGAACTGCATGTTGCCGTAACGGCGCCGGGTATTTTGTTCATTCTTTCCGGAAGTAATAGCCAACGCCCCACTTCGTCATAATATAGTTGGGTTCTGCCGGATTATCCTCCAGCTTCTCCCGCAAACGGCGGATGTGCACATCTACCGTCCGGATGTCACTGCGGTATTCGTATGTCCAAATGGTGTCCAATAAAGCTTCACGGGAGTAGACACGGTTGGGATTACGCATGAGAAACTCAATTACATCGAATTCCTTGGCTGTCAAATCTACCAACTGGCCGGACCGGTATGCATTCCGCCCGTTCAAGTCGAGGGAAATAGAGCCGATAGTCAGTTCTTTTTCTTCGTTCTTGGGATTTGCTGCACCGGAACGCCGGAGCAGAGCCCGAATCCGGGCCTTTAACTCCAGAATATTGAAGGGCTTGGTTAAATAGTCGTCCGCACCGTTGTCAAAGCCCATTAGCTTGTCCATGTCCTCTGCCTTTGCAGTGAGCAGGATGATGGGAACATTGGAAAATTCACGAATCTTAGAGCAGGCCGTAAGGCCGTCCATCTGGGGCATCATTACATCCAGAATAATCAAATCAGGAGACTGGGATTGAGCAAGCATGAGGGCTTCCAAGCCGTTAAAGCCGGTGATGACTTCATAGCCGTCGTTTTGAAGATTAAAGCGAATGCCCTTTACCAGCAATTCCTCATCATCTACAACCAGTATTTTCATATCTCAGCCTCCTGTTGTAATAGAATTCTTAATGTCGTCAAACCGCTTGGTACCAATGCCTTCGACTTTCATAAGTTCATCTATACTGGTAAAAGGTCCGTGGGCGGTGCGGTAATCAATGATTCTTTGTGCGTATACTTCTCCAATACCTTTTAAGGTCATCAGGGTAGACAAATCTGCGGTATTGATGTTTACCTTTCCGTTATTCTGCGATGAGGCAGAGGAGGAAGATGGAACAGAAGTATCGGCCGTAGCCGATGTATCAGGGTTCTCTGTTTGCGTAGCAAGAGCGGATATTTGAATGCTTCCACCGGTCATATTCCGCCCCAGATACATTCCACTGAGAAAAGCCGCCAGGATAAGACAGACGCAGGCGAGGATGGAAAAAGGAGTATTTTTCATCGGTAGATTCCTCCTGCATTGACTAACAAAATAAAAACTGATATAATATTTACACTATTATACACGAATTTTTGCTGTCGGACAAGTCCGGCGTTGAAATATAGAGGTAATATTATGAAAAAAATGCGGTTTTTAAGTGTTTTTCTGTCAATAATTCTATTGATTTCTGCCATGAGCGCACCTACTTTTGCAGCAGCAGAAGATCCGGCAATATCCAACGGCTGTCACAGTGTGGATGCAGCAATGACCCTTAGTGAGGAAGAGAAACTTGTGGAAACAGCCAAGGCAGTCGTGCTTTATGAGCTGAACAGCGGAACCATGCTCTATACATGGAATCCTGACGGAAAGATTTATCCCACCAGTATGGTCAAAATGATGACCACGCTGGTTGCCTTGGAAAACGGAGATCCGGATGAGATCATTACGGTGTCCCGCAGCGTGCTCAATCAGGTACCCATTGGCATTTTGGGCATGGACCTGAAAGCAGGGGAAGAAATCACGCTCAGAGACCTCCTTTACGGTGTCATGGTTGCATCTGCGACGGACGCGGCTGTGGTGGTAGCGGCCCATGTGGGTGGAAGTATCGAAGGCTTTCTGCAGATGATGAATGAAAAGGCCGCGGAACTGGGTTGTAAGGGAACTCATTACGGCAATGTACATGGTCTTCACGATGAGGAAACCTACACCACCGCCCGGGATATCTGCCGAATTACCGAGGCGGCACTTGAAAATGAAACATTCCGCACCATGTTCCAAACTGCAACCTATACTGTCCCGGAAACAAACAAGAGACCGGAGCGGGAATTGATAACCACCAACCATATGATGAACGAGCGGAATTTAAAGTACTATGACAAGCTCGTTACCGGTGGCAAGACCGGTGCAACAGACCAGGGCGGCAGATGTCTTACTCTAACCGCACAGAAGGACGGAATGGAGCTTCTGTGTGTGCTCATGGGTGCAGTACCTACCATGGAAGAGAACGGAAGCTTAAGCGCCCACGGCAGTTTTGAGGAAAGCAAGATTCTGATTGACTATGCATTTGAGAAGTTTGAGTTCCGTCAGGTGTTCTTCGATGGACAGTCTTTGGCACAATACCCCGTTGAAAGCGGCTCCAGTCATGTGGTAACTCAGGCGGCTACCTCTGTTTCCACTATTTTGCCTGCGGATGTGGATGAAACGCAGCTCAGATGGGATTATCAGCAACAGAGTGGTGCTATAACAGCTCCCGTTGAGAAGGGCCAAAAGCTGGGTGCGGCTCAGGTTTGGTACGGTACAAAATGTCTGGCCCAGACGGACATGGTAGCCATGAATGCTGTTGAAAAATATCAGACTCCTGTTATTCCGGAAAAACCGGAGTCAAAACAAAGCGGCAGCTGGTTGACGCTGTTTCTTGTGCTGGTTGGCCTTGTGCTCGCAGGCTTTGCAGGGGTGGTGGGCGTTCGCGCCATTCGTATTATGAACTATCAGCGCCGCCAAAAGCGAAGAGGGAGAAATAGAAGAAGATGATGGACTGGTCAAAGCTTGAAAGCACCTGCCGCAACTGTGACAGATGTGGTCTGTGTACCACCAGACACAATGTGGTGTTCGGTGTGGGCAACCGTTCTGCACAGGTGATGTTTGTGGGAGAAGGACCGGGAGAGCAGGAGGACCTGCAGGGCGAGCCTTTCGTGGGCCGGGCAGGTCAGTTGCTGGACGATATGCTCAGCATTATCGACCTCGACCGTAAAAAGAATTGCTATATTGCAAACATTGTTAAGTGCCGTCCTCCGAATAATCGGGACCCTTTGGAGGTAGAGCAGGATGCCTGTATTGGGTATCTGGAAAATCAGATTGCGTTGATCAAACCAACGATTTTGGTATGCTTGGGAAGAATTGCCGCTATGCGTCTCATTCGTGAGGACTACCGTATTACCAAGGA
>JAZRMP010000039.1:0-2189 GCA_045647705.1 Faecousia sp. | reverse complement strand
ACATGGCCGTACTTCTGGGTCTCAGACACCGCAAACTCCCGGATGCCCGCATCACACAGAACTTCTGTAAGGGTATTGGTGATCACCGGGGGCTGGACCAGATAATTTTCCGGAATATTCAGATCTCCGTCATACTGGAGCATACCGGCGAACTTCACGCCGGTGTAATCGCCCCGGTCAAACTTGTCAAAATCCTTCCGGTCAAAGGCAAGCGAGATCTCCTGTGCCCGGTCGCCCCGGAAGTTGAACAAGATCACGCTGTCGCCGTTGGCGATCTTCGCCACAGGCGCACCGTTTCTTGTTACCACAAAGGCAGGCAGATCCTGGTCAATGCAGCCAGTTTCGGCGCGGTAAGTTTCAATCGCCTCCTTGGCAGAGGCAAACTGTCGGCCCTGGCCCTGTACGTGGGTGCGCCAGCCAGCTTCCACCATGCCCCAGTTGGCTTCATACCGGTCCATGGTAACCTGTATTCTGCCGCCGCCGGAAGCAATGGCATAATCGCAGCCGTCGGTATTCAGTTCTGCCAGAACGGTCTCCAGTTGTCCCACATACTCCAGCGCGGAGGTGGCAGGCACATCTCTGCCGTCCAGCAGAATGTGGCAGTAAGCCTTCTGTACACCGGCTGCCTTGGCAGCTTTCAAAAGGGCGATCAGATGGGAAATATTGGAGTGGACATTGCCATCGGACAGCAGGCCCAGGAAATGCATAGCCTTGCCTGCCTTGGCGTTATCCACCAGATCCTGCCACACAGTGGAGGCAAACAGCTTGCCATTTTCAATGGATTCGCCAACCAGCTTGGCACCCTGGGAATATACCTGACCGCAGCCAAGGGCATTGTGGCCTACCTCGCTGTTGCCCATATCCTCATCAGAGGGCAGACCGACGGCGGTGCCGTGGGCTTTCAGGTAAGTATGAGGACAGGTGGCAAGCAGGTGATCCAGAGTCGGGGTCTTGGCAACAACTACAGCGTCGCCGATGCCGCCGTCGCCCTTGCCCACACCGTCCATAATTACTAAAACAATGGGTTTTTCCATAAAGATTCCTCCAAGGATCGTAGTTTACACAATAATGGCATTTTATAAGCCATACTATTTTACATCATTTTTTGTAAACTTACAACCTATTTTTCATTTTTTTCAAAAACGCAGAAAAAACCCGGAGGAAATGCCCCCTGGGCACCCCTCCGGGATTGTTGCAAATTCCTGCTTATCGGGCTGTTATGGATTCCGTAAATTCCGCACCGAAACCTTGTATTACCTATCGTAAGTGCGTAGGTGGGGTCCATAGGGGAGGGGCGGTACCGGATAACGACACTTCCGGAAATGTACCGGAGATTGCCACACCAGCGTGCGCGCTGGTTCGCAATGACAACCAAAATTTGAAATAGCCCGATAAATTGGTTTTTCTTAATTCATAGTGCCCTGGGAGCGGCGGAACAGCTCACCGATCCGGCGGCGCAGATTTTGCCCTTCCGGGGTTTCTTCCGTTCCCTCTGCCTCGATCCACTCCTTGGATGCCTGCTGTGCCTGCTTCAAGGTCTGCAAATCGCAGCTTAAATTCGCCACCCGGAACACCGGCAGCCCCGACTGCCGGGCACCGAAGAAATCCCCGGGACCCCGCATTTTCAGATCCTCCTCCGCAATCTTAAAACCGTCGGTAGTGGCACACAGGGCTTTCAGCCGCCCCAATGTCTGCTGATTTTTATTATGGGAAGTGAGAATACAATAGCTCTTGGCTTCCCCCCGGCCCACACGGCCCCGAAGCTGATGCAGCTGGGAAAGGCCAAACCGGTCTGCGTCCTCAATGACCATTAAGGTGGCATTGGGGACATCCACCCCCACCTCGATCACCGTGGTGGCAACCAGAACGTCCGCCTCCTGCTTGGCAAAGGCTGTCATGACCGTCTCTTTTTCGGAAGCCTTCATCTGCCCGTGGAGCAGCGCCACCTTCAGATCCGGGAACACCGTCTGCTGCAATGTTTCCGCCCAGACCGTTGCCGCCTTCAGATCCAGATCCCCATTCTCCAAGTCGGATCGTAGCCATGTCGTTCTGTGTGCCAAGGAGTTGTAGTGGGGATTTGTCTTCCTAAGACCGCTTGGCCTCCGACTTCCTTCAGATCCGGGAACACCGTCTGCTGCAATGTTTCCGCCCAGACCGTTGCCGCCTTCAGATCCAGATCCCCATTCTCC
>JAZRMP010000038.1:0-6433 GCA_045647705.1 Faecousia sp. | reverse complement strand
GGATCACCCCTGCAACTGTTTGACTCTGTGTTCTGGTTCTTTGAATGCCGACCCCAACAACGATGTGGCAAGCATTGTCCGTAAGCACTGCGACCGGATCGCTTTTGCCCACATCCGTAACGTCAAGCACTTCCCCAACGGCGACTTCTCTGAAGCCAGCCACCGGGACTGCGACGGCGACACCGGTATTCTGAACATTTTAAAGGCGTATCACGACTGTGGCTTTGAGGGCTACATCCGTCCCGACCATGGTCGGCACCTGTGGAATGAAGGTCCCGGCAATGTGCGGCCCGGCTATGGTTTGTACGACCGCGCTCTGGGCATCATGTATATGCTGGGCGTCTGGGATATACTGGACAAACTGGAAGGTAAATAATTTACATTTATATATTTGGAGGTAATTAGCATGGCAAATCTCCCCTTAAAGATTGATTACACCGGCAAGGTCGTTGTCGTTACCGGCGCAGGCGGTCTGATCTGCGGCGCGATGGCTGCTGCCTTTGCACGCAGTGGCGCAAAGGTCGCCGCTCTGGATCTGAACGAGGACGCAGTAAAGAAGCTGGCAAACGAGCTGAAGGCAGAAGGCTTTATTATGGAAGGCTACAAGGCTAATGTTTTGGAGCCGGAGGCCCTGGAGGAAGTACACCAGGCAGTGCTGCGGGATCTGGGTCCCTGCGACATTCTGGTCAACGGTGCCGGCGGCAACAATCCCCGGGCGACTACCGACAACGAGTATCAGCACGAAGCCAAGGACGGCAGCAAAACCTTCTTTGATCTGGATGCTGCCGGCGTGGACTTTGTGTTTAAGCTGAACTTCCAGGGCACCCTACTGCCCACCCAGGCCTTTGCCAAGGACATGGTGGCAAAAAAGCATGGCGTGATCCTGAACATCTCCTCCATGAATGCCTACACCCCTCTGACCAAGATCCCCGCCTACTCCGCAGCCAAGGCCGGTATCTCCAACTTCACCCAATGGCTCGCCACCCACTTTGCCGGTACCGGGATCCGTTGCAACGCCATTGCTCCCGGCTTCCTGGTCTCTGCTCAGAACAAGGCACTGCTGTTCAATGAGGACGGTACCCCCACCGCCCGCAGCGCAAAGATCCTGAACGGCACCCCCACTGCCCGCTTTGTGGACGCCGACGAGCTGATCGGTGCTACCCTGTTCCTGTGTGATGATAAACCTGCTTCCGCCATTACCGGCGTTGTGCTGCCTGTGGATGCCGGCTTTGCCGCATACTCCGGCGTGTAATTTACAGGAGGTAATCAAAATGGCAAGAATTATTACGTTTGGCGAGCTGATGCTCCGCCTGCAACCTTATAATTATGAGCGTTTCGTGCAGTGCGACCATGTGGAATTTACCTTTGGCGGCGGTGAAGCCAACGTTTCCGTTTCTCTGGCAAACTACGGCATGGATGCTGCTTTTGTTACCAAGCTGCCTGCCCACTCCATCGGTCAGGCTGCTGTCAACTCCCTGCGCCGTTACGGTGTGGACACCTCTAAGATCGTCCGGGGCGGCGACCGCGTTGGTATCTACTTCAATGAGAAGGGTGCCTCCCAGCGCGGCAGCGTATGCATCTATGACCGGGCACACTCTGCCATCCAGATGGCACAGCCCTCCGATTTTGACTGGGACGCTATTTTTGAAGGTGCTGACTGGTTCCACTTCACCGGCATCACGCCGGCGCTGGGTGAGAACCTGGTACAGATCTGTAAGGAAGCTTGCCAGGCAGCCAAAGCCCGGGGCATCAAGATCTCCTGCGACCTGAACTACCGGGGCAAGCTGTGGACCCGGGAGCAGGCCCGTGCTGCCATGACCGAGCTGTGTCAGTATGTGGATGTTTGTATCTCCAACGAGGAGGATGCAAAGGATGTGTTTGGCATTGAGGCAGAAGCAACCGACATCTACGCCGGCGAACTGAATCACGAGGGCTACAAGTCCGTTGCCAAGCAACTTGCTGACAAGTTCGGCTTTGAGATGGTAGCCATCACCCTGCGGGAAAGCCACAGCGCTTTTGACAACGGTTGGAGCGCCATGCTGTACAATGTAGCAAAGGACGAATACTGTTTCTCCAAAAAGTATGACCTGCACATCATCGACCGTGTAGGCGGTGGCGACTCCTTCGGCGGCGGATTGATCTATTCCCTGCTCTCCGGCAAGGACACCCGGGGTGCTGTTGAATTTGCTGTAGCGGCTTCCGCGCTGAAGCACTCCATTGAGGGCGACTACAATATGGTTACGGTTGCCGAGGTGGAAAAACTTGCCGGCGGCGACGGCTCCGGCAGAATCCAGCGATAATCCATATATATTTAGGGCGTGCCTTTCGGCACGCCCTTTTGTATAAGAATACACTCACATGTAAAATAAAGCTGGAAGATAAACGGTATTTTTTATATAAGTACCCGGGAGGTCAGTCAGACCTCCCGGGAGCTATTTTTAATTGTTACGGAAACGCGCCAGGAAATCCTTTGTTTCCTGCTTTTGGGGATTACCGAACAGCTCCTCCGGGCTCCCCTGCTCGCAGATAACGCCGTCGGACATATAGACCACCCGGTTGCTTACATCCCGGGCAAATGCCATTTCATGGGTAACTACCAGCATGGTCATCCCTTCCTGGGCAAGACTCTGCATAACCGTAAGTACCTCGCCAACCATTTCCGGGTCCAGAGCGGAAGTAGGCTCATCGAACAACAGCACTTCGGGGTTCATCGCCAATGCCCGGGCGATTGCCACACGCTGCTTCTGGCCGCCGGAGATCTGCCGGGGCTTTGCGTTAATGTAGGGTGCCATGCCTACCTTATTCAGATAGTACATTGCCGCCTCTTTCGCCTCTGCTTTGCTCTTTTTCAGAACCTTGATCTGACCGACCATGCAGTTTTGCAGAACCGTCAGATTGTTAAACAGGTTAAACGACTGAAACACCATGCCCACATGGCTTCGGTATTCGTGCGCTTTTACCTTTCGGTCTGCCACATTGGTACCGTGGTAGAGGATCTGTCCGGCAGTGGGTGTTTCCAAAAGGTTAATACACCGCAGCAAGGTGGATTTACCGGAACCGGATGCGCCAATAATGGAGATCACATCACCCTTATTGACTGTAAAATCAATGTCCTTCAGAACTTCGTTTTTACCAAAACTCTTGGACAGATGTTTCACTTCCAGAATCATATCCCACATCAGCGATCACCTCTGTTTCTGCCAAATTTCAGCTCCTGGCTGATGCGGCCTCTGCGTTCCTTGCTCCGCTCGTCAAAAGGAGATCCCTTATCCGGGTGGCTGTAGGTGCCGGCAGACATAGTAAGGCTATCCACCTGCACCAGATCATAGCTGGAAGCGCCATCCATCAGCTTCTCTATCCACCGCAGCAAGAAGGATGCCAGCAGCGTCATAGTCAAATAACCGATCATCTCAATGGTCGCCGAGGGGAAATACATATTGTTCACACCCACAATATACCGGTGTGCCGCAAAGAAATCCGTAAAGCTGATAATGAACATCACGGAAGTGTCCTTCACATTGATAATGAAGTTGTTGCCGATTTGGGGCATGATATTGCGCAGTGCCTGGGGCAGAATCACATTGGTCATGGTTTGCACATGGGTCATACCGATGGCCTTGGCACCCTCTGTCTGACCGGGATCGATGGAGATAATACCGCCACGCACCGATTCTGCCATATAGGCGCCGGTGTTGATGGAGACGATCAGAATTGCCGCCGTCCACACATCGTTAAAGCGCACAGTGTTGTTGGTAAAGTAAGGCAGGCCATAGTAAATGAACACCGCCTGGAGTACCATAGGCGTCCCCCGGAATACTTCCACATAGACCCGCACCAGAATCCGGACCAGCCGCAGGAAGCACCGTTTTACCACATTGTCGTTTTTGTTATAGGGAATGGTATTGAGAATACCGCACACAAGACCAATGACACAGCCGATAAAGGTTGCCACCAGTGCCAAGATCAGGGTGTTCTTAATGCCGTTGAGGTACATGGGATAATACTTGGTCCACAACCGGGTAATATCCTGCACCAGTTCAATGAGCATATTCATAAAAAGCTCCTTTCGCACACTTTCTCCGACCCCAGTACTGGAGTCGGAGAAAGGGCTCTTTTTATCGTGTTAGACCTCGGGCTGAACAGCAATGGCGTAGTTCATCATGGCGTTGAAGTCTGCCTCGGACATGGCAGAGAGCACCTTATCGATAGCTTCCTTCAGCTCGGTATTATCCTTCAGCACGGAAATACCGATGTTCACATTCTCAGCCTTGATCTCAGCAGACTCAAACTGGAAGTCGGCCTCGGGAGTCTGGGAGAAGTCCAGGATTACCAGGCTGTCGTCCTTGGCAACGGCACCCATAGCGGTAGGCATATCGGTGCAGATAAAATCCACAGTGCCGGTCTGAAGCTGCATAATCATCTGGGGAGCAGTCTCCGCAGGTGCCAGCAGCTCTGCATCCTTAATCTGGGACAGGCAGGAATCGTACCAGATCGTACCGGACTGGGAGGTGCACTTGCCGCCTGCCAGGTCAGCGATAGACTTGGCTTCGGCGAACTTGGTGCCCTTCTTGGCTACGCAGACGATGGTAGCGTAGTAGTAGGGACCCGCCATATCCACCTCTGCCATACGCTCAGCAGTCATGGACTGGCCGGCGATATTGGCATCCATGGTCTTGGACTGAACCGCAGGGCACAGGGAATCCCATGCGGAGGAAACAACCTCCAGCTCCCAGCCGTAAGCCTCGCAGATACGCTTGGCGATCATCACATCGTAACCGTTGGCATAAGTACCTTCCATACCGGAAATGGGGACAGCACCGTTGCTGTCGTCCATCTGGGTCCAGTTGTAGGGAGCATAAGCGCATTCCATACCGACGGTCAGCTTGCCATCCTCCACGCCGATGATCTTGCTAGTGTCAACACCGGTCAGGTCTTCAACGGCAGGAACATTCTTCAGGTAATCCTCGGGGTTTACCTTGCCCTCGTCTCCGGATTGGGTAGTTCCGCAAGCTACCAGACTCAGCAGCATGACTGCTGCCATCAGAATTGCTAAGATCTTTTTCATTTTGTTTCTTCCTTTCAAGTAAAATAAAAATTGGACCGCTTTGATCAGCGATCCAACAGTAATAGCAATATCAAAATCATTGCAACACTGCTTCGATAGCGCTTCACAAAACTGTGACAGTCCGGCAGATATTTTCTGACGGCCCAGCGCGGAAAATTCAGGCATTTCCCTTGCTTCGGCGGTTTCCCCTTTCCCACACCACGGCTGCCTGGCCTTGCGGAAGGTACTGATGAAACCCGCGCCTCTATCTGAGCGATTCAATTTTCAATATACTACCACGCTAAAGCGGTGATGTCAAGCCCCATCTTGGATTTTATTTGACATCGGCGTTGGTATTTGTTACTATCTACCATATTATCATGTATTGGGAGGGTGCCATGAATAGAGCAAAGATAAAATTACTGAGTGCCATGAGCGTATTTGGCACCATTGGCATCTTCGTCCGTTATATCCCCCTGTCCTCTGCGGCTATCGCCTTTTTCCGGGGTGTGCTGGGAATGTCGTTTCTGATAATCCTCATGCTGCTCACCGGCAAAAAACCCGATTGGTCTGCCATTGGCAAAAATCTACCTATTCTCGTTCTCTCCGGTTTCGCCATCGGCTTTAACTGGATCTTACTATTTGAGAGCTATAAGCATACTACCGTTTCTACCGCTACCGTCTGCTACTATCTGGCACCGTTGCTGCTTTTGCTGGCATCCCCCCTGCTTGGGGAAAAGCTGACCGCAAAAAAGTTTCTGTGTGTTGGTGCTGCCCTTGTGGGTCTTGCCTGCGTTTCCGGTGTGATTGAAGGGGGGCTACCGCCTCTGGAGGAATTACAGGGTGTTCTGCTGGGCGTTGGTGCCGCAGTCCTGTATGCCACCGTCATGTTCCTTAACCGAAAACTTTCCCCCATCCCGGCCTACGACAAGACCATTCTCCAACTTGGCAGTGCATCCCTTGTGATTCTCCCATACCTGCTGCTGACCCAATCGGCAGGACTGCCCAAACTGAGCGAGACCCAGTTGTTTTTGCTGGCAGTGGTAGGTATTGTTCACACAGGCATTGCTTATGCCATGTACTTTGGTTCCATGAAGGATCTGGATGCCCAAACCATAGCCGTATTTAGTTATCTGGACCCGGTGATCGCCGTTTTACTCTCCGCTCTGCTACTCAAAGAGCCCATGGGTGTCTGGAGCATTGTGGGTACCGTGCTGATCCTGGGCAGTGCTCTGTACAGCGAACTGCCGGTAAAAAGAAAATAACCACCCGGTCAAATTCCGATTTGACAGGCTGCTCGCTTGTCATTCCGAGCGACCAACGGGAGCCGAGGAATCCGTAATACCTTGTAGGAGAACGGATTTCTCCACTCCCCTTCGACTTCGCTCA
>JAZRMP010000037.1:0-27104 GCA_045647705.1 Faecousia sp. | reverse complement strand
AACCATCAACACTTTAATTATGCAAATAATTAAAGCGTTGATGGTTACACGATAAACGAATATTGTGTTGCACACGGTTGAAGTGCTTTTTGAATACAGCGAGGTAACAAGATGGACTGGTCTATATATGAAGCAAAATTTATAAGCACCGCCAAAAGCAGAAGTATGCCCGTTAACAAAATAGATAGTTTTCTCGAATATGCGCGAAACCTTTATGATGCTAATCTGCCAATTATATATGATCAACATCATCTCTGTCTTTTGATTGGTATTGATGATGAATACTTGCATCGTATGTCTAATGCGCCTCAGCATTTTTATCGAACATTTTTTATAAAAAAGGCAAATGGCAAACAACGCAGAATTGACGAGCCATTACCTGATCTTAAAAAAGTACAACGCTGGATACTATCAAATATCCTATACAATATACCGTGTAGCATATATGCAAAAGCATACATTCCCGAAACCTCATTAAAAAGCAATGTGCGTTTTCACAAAAATCAGTCAGCCGTTTTAGCAATAGATATTAAGGACTATTTTCCATCAATTACTGTTGGTCGCATTTTGAATATTTTCATTGGTCTTGGATATACTTTCCCTGTTTCAGTTTTCCTTGCTAATCTTTGCTGCTTAAATGGCTCTCTACCGCAAGGAGCCCCCACTAGTGCATACCTTTCTAACCTTGTAATGAAAAAGTTTGATGCAATAGTCGGAGAATATGCTAAAGTCAATAGCATAAGATATACGCGTTATGCCGACGATTTAACATTTTCAGGGGATCTAAATATATCTGATATTCTTCTTTTAGTTGACAGAGAATTAAGCTATCTTGGTTTAAAAAGAAATCCGAAAAAATTCAAGGTAATGCGACCCAAGGAACGCCAAATTGTTACCGGTATTGTTGTTAACAACAAACCTCAGATGCCCCGTGAATATAGAATGAAAATTCGGCAAGAAGTATACTACATTCAAAAACATGGACTATCCTCGCATCTCTCTCATACCAAGCAAACAAAGTCCAACTACTTGAACCATTTGCTTGGCCAAATACACTATTGTCTGTTCATCAATCCTAAAGACAAAAAAATGCAAGAATACCTGCGAATTGTCGAATCATTAAAAGCGAGGCAGTAGTTCGGAATGAATATTCACTAAGGCCCAACTCTGAACGAGTTGGGTCTTAGTTGTTGTTTGGATATTTAGTTATTCAATTCTTGGGCTATACGAATTCCGAGGCGGATGCCGTCGATGAAGCCGGTTTGCTGGTGGAGGCTACAGAGGCGGCAGGTGGTATAGATGACCTCATCTTTTTCCTTGAGGGTTTTGCCGGTCATGGCCTGATACAGATTGTCAAAGGCTTGCTTAACCTCGTCGGTATCTGCATTGCAGTTCAGCTCGTAATAGGTGCTGCAAAGCATTCCCAGAACTGTGTCGGCATCGTCGCCGAAGTTTACCTGCTGGGTGGCTTCCTTTGCTTGCAAGGCGGCCACGTATTTCTTCATATCCATAGTTCAGTCCTCCTTATAATCAGCAGGCAGGTAAAGCTGGCCTGCAGCGCGGAGCTTCTGCAGCTCCACCTGAGCCTCGAAGCGGTCCTGGGCTTCCATCACCACGTCCACCAGTTCATAACGATCGGTGTGCCATTCTTTAATGCCACGGAGGTATCGGGAGCGGCGCTTATCATCAAAGATGAACGGCATAATATCGTGGCGCAGGCATTCCTTAAACAGAATGAGTCACCAATACGACCGTTTCCGTCCTCGAAGGGGAAGATCTCCTCGAACCGGACATGAAAGTCTAGGATATGATTTCGCTCAATTTCGCTCTGGCACTCGTAGCTTGCGATGAGTTCTCCCAGACTGGAATGGATTTGACCAGCCGGCAGCAGCTTACGGTCCCGGGTCCTGGATGTTGGCGTCCGGTACTCACCGGGACGGACCTGCTCCCGATACTCGTCCACCGTACCGATCATCAGGATCTGATGGAGCTTTCGGATGAACTTTTGGGACAGAGGTTCCATCACGTGATCCAGGATATAATCCACGCAGTGGATGTGGTTCAGTACCTCAATCACATCAGATACCTTCATAGGCTCGAACGACTCCCGAATCTTGCCCTTTCGGAAGATCGTTTCCACCTGCTGACGGGTCAGTCTGCAGCTTGCCATTCGGGAAGATGCGTATGTAAGGTCAATTACCGCAAAATCGTACAATCCGTGAAAATTCCGCTTTTTCTTCTGATTTTGCAGCTTTTTGGCCAGTTCCGGCAACTCGGTCTCCGATGTATACTCCAAAACTGTCCGTGTGGGACGGATTGCGTCCTCTGGGATGCGCCAAACGCCATCCCGGTATACCGCGCCGGGTATTCTACCCTGCGTGCAGTATCTTCTGATCATAGTCATGGAAACACCCCATTTTTCAGCGGTTTCCCTTGCAGATAAGTATTCCATAGTTTCGTCCTTTCTTGCGCAGGCAGCCCGCAACTTTTGCGTTAGCCCGCAACTTTTCTTCTTGAATTATTCTTGAAACACGACGAAACACTGTATACCAGTTATCACATAATGTATTTTTATTCTTGATTTTTAGACTATTTAGACCATTTTATCCAATAATATTCATTTTGTCCGCCACTGGAGCACATGGCATTCAAGAGGTTTGCGGTTTGATTATGCTTATCTGTGCGAGCAAGGGAACAAAAAGCAGAGAGAAAATATAACCCTGGAGAGCTCAATGCTACAAAGTCTAACCGTCAGTGGAACAAGGCGATATAACAACCGGTTTGTTATCACTGCAAAAAAGCGAAAAACATGCAGTGCTGAATTGCAATCAAGGCTTGCTTTCTTGCCAAAAGCTTGCTATACTTTTGGGTATTAGGAGGAGAAAATGTCTATGGAAAGCCTACAGTTTTGCACACAATTGGACATTCTCGCCTTTGACCGGATTGCTCTGGCACACACGTTGGTGTCTGACGACTACAGCTACCGTCTGGACAACCATGGCTATGGTATTTACGGCAAAGCCCCGGCTGACGGTGGAATCCTGGAGATTGGCTTTGTAGAGCAAAACCCGGTGCTTTTATCCGGAGCGGGAGGAGAATTTCTCATTGACGAAAACGGCATTTTTATCCTTCCGCCGGGATGCAGCTTTTCCGTGTCCGCGAAAAACCCGGGATTGCACCGCCACACCTGTGCAGAATTTCTAATTCGCTGCCGTACCAAGCAGGTTTCTGCCTGCCCGCCCCCTCGCGGCACACAAGTTACCCTGCCTCTGTATATCCCCCCTTCGCCGGAAAACAACGAGATCATTGCCCTAATCCGCAGCATTGCCTGCGCCCATACCGCCCAGCTCCACCGGAGCTACTTTGAACAGTGCGCGGTCTTTATGCTGCTGATTCACAAACTCTGCGAGCGGCTGCAAATCGGCGGCGAAGCCGACCCTGTCTCCCCCGGCAACCGGCGGCACTGTGCTCGTGCCAAAGCATACATATCCCAAAATATCGACCGGAAACTGACCGTTTCTGACGTAGCGAATGCCATCGGGGTGAGCAAAAACTATTTAACCAATGTGTTCAGCAGCACAGAGGGCGTCCCCCTCATGGAATACATCAATCGCAGCAAGCTGTCATACATGATGATGTTGGTCCGGCGGTACGGCTATACCCTTTCCCAGGCAGGGCGCCACATTGGCATGACCGATGCAAATTATATCAGCCGGATCTTCAAGCGCTATTACCACATGACCATTACAGAATATAAACGCAGTCTGGAAAGACAAGACAATAGCGGAGGTGCAGATAGTGTTTGATACACAAATTAATTTAAAGTGGCTGGAGAAAGAAATCGTTAAATACGAATCCGATCCTGTAGAGAAAGATAAAATTCTGTTCTACGGTCATTCCTTATTTACCCGTTGGGGTGGGGCAGCGTGGGGCTATCGCCGTCTGGACCAGGACATCCGTATGAAAGATGGTTCCCTCGCCTGTGTTAACCACGGTTTCGGGACTTCTACTTCCGAGGAAATGCTCTATTATTATGATCGTATGGTCCGCCCCTGGGCACCCCGGGGACTGGTTATGATGTCCCTCTCCAATGACGGTATGTACGGCATGGGCGTGGAGCAAACCCTCTCTAACCTTTTCCGTATTTGCCATTGGGCACGGACGGACTTCCCGGGCATCAAAATCTTTCTGATCGAATCCCACCCCAATCCCAAGCAGGGGCAAGCAACCACCCGGGATGAATGGAACGCCGGCTTTCACAGAGTCCGTCGTTACAATCAGGCATTGGCACTGTATGCCCAGACCCATGAGGACACTCAGGTTATCCGGCTTTGGAATCGTCCGGAGTTCTTCGAAACACCCGAGGATGTGGGCAATCCTCACAAAGTTCGCACAGACATTTTTGCCGACGACGGCGTACATCTGAACCAGAAGGGTTACGATATTTTCGGACCCATTGTCCAGGATGCCTTGGACGAACTGCTGTAACTGCATAACTACACCCCCGGGATTTGATCCTGGGGGTGATCATATTATTCCTGTTTATAGGGACTGTCAGCAGGGTAGCTGCCTTTAAGCTTCTGCATGGACCGGGAAACAGCATCCTTGGAGTTCTTCCAGTCGGCACCGGCATTGCGGTAGTCAAACTTTTCGATAAACCAGTCCAAATCCCCCTGCACCCGCGCCAAATGGTCAGCCATCAGATTAAACACAGTGGTGTAAAACCACGTAATTTGACCATTGGGCAATTTCTGCTGCGCGTTCTCCAGAAGTTGCTGAAAATGATGCAGGCAAAAGCCTTTGCTGTTCTCTACCTTGGAACGAAATTCCGGCTCTTTGATCTGGTGAAAAAACGTGGCATAGTATCGACGCATATTATACGCTACCTTGCCGCAAAGGTAGCAGGAGCTGTTCTTCTGCCGAAGGTACTGGACAATAGGCAGCTCTGTGTCGGGCTTTTTGGAGAACAGTCCACGCTTATCAGGCATCTTAAAGCTATCCATCTGGTTCTGCAATTCTTTACGCATACCAATATAGTAAGTCTGCATCACCAGGGCGTTACCCAGAGAATTGCCATAATCATACATTTTTTTATAATGCTGACGGCAGAACCCCTGGCTGTCTGTAACTGCCCGAATATCCGGCTCCATATAGCTGGCTCCGGGGCCTAAGGTATAGCGGATAGCGCGCTGTTCCGCTTGACGTTCCAAATAACAGAAAGGACACTCATCCTCTGCCGAAAACGCCTCATTTACCGGTATAGTATCGATTTGTTCTTTCACATCACTCACTCCTATGTAACAAGTTATATTTATTATATCCGCAATTTGTATATCCGTCAAATTTCCGTTTATCCGGCAGTTACTCATAACCGGAACTCTGCAAAAAAATGGGGTGCTGCCAAAACAGCACCCCAATGCCGAGAGCTACTCTCAGCCAACAAAGAGGAAAGAAAATGAAGCGTTATGCCAAAAAGTCAGTGGGATCCACCACTTCACCATTGCAGCTCACACCGAAATGGACATGGTCGCCCACAGCACTTTCCAATAGTGCAGAAACACCGACGCTGCCAATTACCTGACCTGCGGTAACGGTGTCGCCGGTCTTCACAGATACTTCTTTGTCAAGACTGGCGTATTTTGTGGTATACCCGCCATCATGCCGGATTACCACCGTCATACCCATAGTCTCGTCCTCGTAGACCGTGTAAACGGTTCCATCGGCAGCAGCACACACCTGTGTGCCTGCCTCAGCAGCAATATCTACCCCATCATGCACCCGCCAGTCCCGGGTCGTCTGGTTATAACTTAGTGCGTCCATAGAAAACTGGGCGACAGTCTTACCATCTACTGGGGGCTTCGTGTTGTCTGGTTTCTTTCCCGTTGCAGTGCCGGAAGGCTCTGTGGCAGAATTTGTGTTGCCGCCGGGCTGTGTTGCCACCGCCTGCACATCATCATTCTGCTGGACTCCCACATCTGCGGATACGGTGGGATTCTGGAGCTGTTGCTCTCCATCCCCCGTGTTGCGGTAATACAGATAACCGGAAACTCCAATTGCAACAGCACACAGCACTAGGGCTATGTAGTAGCCCTTACCACTGATGCTGCCGCTAAATTTTCTTTTGCTCATTTTAAGCACCTCCATAGCCCAGTATTTCCAGTTTTTCGGTAGTTAAACCAGTTTTTGAAAAAATAATCAAATTCCTGTTTATCGGGCTGTTTGTACCACCCCATGTCATTTCGACTGACCCTGAGCGTAGTCGAAGGGGAATGGAGAAATCCGTTCCCCTACAAGGGGTTACGGATTCCTCGGCTCCCGTTGGTCGCTCGGAATGACAGGCAGTAAACTGCCCAACAAATCGGAATTTGTATACCCCGAAAATATCATTGACAAAGGGGGTATTTTAGAGTATATCTATAGTTGTGAAAATTCACGCATTTTGCATAAAAACAGACAGAAACGGGGGAGGATAATGTCCAAAGAACTCATCAGACTCCAGGACCTTGTCATGGAGTTCGACGGGGAGCGGATACTTGATAGTATCAACCTCTATTTTAACGATCACGAATTCCTTACATTGCTCGGTCCCTCCGGCTGCGGCAAAACCACCACGCTGCGAATCATCGGCGGTTTTCTGAACCCCACCTCCGGTACGGTGCTTTTTGACGGCAAGCGCATTAACGATGTTCCGCCATACGAGCGGCAGATCAATACCGTTTTCCAGCGTTACGCCTTGTTCCCGCATCTGGATGTATTCGATAATATTGCCTTTGGCCTGAAGGTAGCCAAGCTGCCCAAGGCAGAGATCCACGAGCGGGTCCAGGAAATGCTAGCCATTGTGGGTCTGAAAGGCTATGAACACCGCCGGATCGATTCCCTTTCCGGTGGTCAGCAGCAGCGCGTTGCCATCGCCCGCGCGCTGGTCAATCGGCCCAAGGTCCTGCTTCTGGACGAGCCTTTGGCTGCATTGGATCTGCGTCTGCGCAAAGATATGCAAAACGAGCTGAAGCGGATTCAGCAGGCCATGGGTATCACCTTTATCTATGTTACCCACGACCAAGAGGAAGCACTGTCCATGTCTGACACCGTGGTGGTCATGGATAAGGGCCGTATCCAACAGATCGGCAAGCCTGAGGATATTTATAATGAGCCGAAGAACGCTTTTGTTGCGGACTTTATCGGGGAAAGTAACATTCTGGACGGCATTATGCTGGCAGACTACAAGGTAAAATTCTTCGGCAGAACATTTAAGTGTCTGGACGCAGGCTTTGCCCCCAACGAGCCGGTGGACGTGGTCATTCGCCCGGAGGACATTGACTTTGTCCCTCCCGAGGAAGGTCATCTGACCGGCACTGTTACCAGCGTTACTTTCAAAGGCCTCAACTACGATATTATTGTAGATTTTAAGGGCTTTAAATGGCTGATCCAGACCACCGACCATCAACCCGAAGGCGCGACTGTCGGTATCCGTCTGAACCCCGAGGATATTCATATCATGCATAAAAGTGAGTATTCCGGTATGTTTGGCGACTACAGCTCCTACTCTGCCGAGTATGATGAGCTGACGGAGGATGCCGGCGATGAAGAAGAATAAATCTTTGCTGCTTAGTGTCCCATATATCTTTTGGATGCTGGTGTTTACCCTCATTCCTTTGGGGGTTGTTGGTTACTACGCCCTTACCGATCCGGACACCGGTGCCTTTACCTGGCGCAACATTCAGGATCTGGGGTTATTTCTGCCCACCTTGGGCATCTCTGTGTGGTACTCCCTGGCATCGGCTTTTATCTGCCTGCTGCTGGGATACCCTGTGGCATACTTTATTGCGCACCGCAAGCCCACTACCCAAAAGATTCTATATATGTTGGTCATGCTTCCCATGTGCATGAGCTTCTTGCTACGCACGCTGGCGTGGGTGGGTTTGTTGGAGACGAACGGCATTATCAACCAATTTCTGAACCTTGCGGGCATTGGTCCTCTTAACATGATTGGTACGCCCGGCGCGGTGATTCTTGGTATGGTCTATAACTACCTGCCTTACATGATTCTGCCCCTATACGCTATCATCGTCAAAATTGACCATCGATTGGTGGAAGCTGCGGAAGATTTAGGCTGTACACCGGTGCAGGTATTCTCCAAGGTCATCCTGCCTTTGTCCATGCCCGGAATTTTGTCCGGTATCACCATGGTATTTGTACCGGCGGTCTCCACCTTCTACATTTCCCAGAAGCTGGGCGGGACGGACACCATGCTCATCGGCGACGTGATCGAGCGGCAGTTTAAATCCGCCGGAAATCCCAATCTAGGCGCGGCACTGAGTTTGGTGTTAATGCTTCTGGTATTTGTGTGCACGGGCATTATGAACCGCTTTGGCAGTGATGAGGAAGGCGGTGTGGTGGTATGAAAAAGACCAACCGTATCTTCACGGTGCTGATCTTTGTTTTCCTGTATATCCCTATGGCAGTGCTGATTCTGGGTTCGTTCAATACCGGCAAAAATCTGGCAGTATTTGAAGGCTTTACACTGAATCAATACGCGGAGCTTTTCCGGGATCAGGACCTTCTGGCACTGCTGGGTAACTCCCTGCTGATTGCCATTTTGTCTACCGCTATCGCCACTGCCTTCGGCACATTTGCGGCTGTGGGTATCCATGCCCTGAAGCCCCGGATGCGCAAGGCGGTCATGACCCTGACCAATATCCCCATGACCAACCCAGATATTGTTACCGGCATTTCCCTTTCCCTGCTGTTTGTGTTTATCGGTACCGGCATGCTGGGTCAGAAGCAAAGTTTGAATTTCTGGACCTTGCTGATTGCCCACATTACATTTAACTTGCCCTATGTAATTTTAAATGTAATGCCAAAATTGCAACAGATGAACCCTGCCCTTCAGGACGCAGCTATGGATTTGGGCTGCAACCGGGTACAAGCCTTTTTCAAGGTTACACTTCATGAAATCATGCCCGGAGTCGTATCCGGCGCTATCATGGCGTTTACCATGAGCCTGGATGATTTTGTCATCAGCTATTTTGTTACCGGCTCCGATTTTATTACCCTGCCGGTAAAGATCTACTCCTTCACCAAAAAGCCCATCCATCCCAAGATCTACGCCATGTTCACCCTGCTGTTTTTGCTGATTTTTGTGCTGATGGTAGCAATGAACCTGCTGCAACTGCGGTCTGACAAGCGCAAGAACGAAAAGAACGCGAAGTCCGACAGTAAGGCAATGCGGGTGTTTAAGCGTGTGGGTGCCATTGCCTGCGCGGCTGTGTTGCTGGCAGGCAGCCTTTTCCTGATTATCGGAACCCGGCAAGATAAGATTACTTTAAATGTGATGAACTGGGGGCAAAACATTGCCGACGGCAGCGACGGCACCCTAGACATCATTGCCGCCTTTGAGGAGGCGTATCCCCATATCGATGTGAACTATTCCGAGTACGCATCCAACGAGGAACTGTACTCCAAGCTGTCCACCGGCGGTCTGGTGGTGGATGTGATCATCCCCTCGGACTATATGATCGCCCGGATGATTAACGAGAACATGCTTCTGGAGCTGGATTTTGACAACATCCCCAACTACGCCAATGTGCAGGATGCTTATAAAAACCAGGCATACGACCGGTCGAACAAATACTCCGTCCCCTACACCTGGGGTACAGTTGGCATTATCTACAACAGCAAATTTGTTGATGAAGCGGATGTTACCGGCTGGGAACTGCTGTGGAATGAGAAGTATGCCGGGCAGATCCTGATGTTCGATAACTCCCGGGACGCCTTCGGTATTGCCCAGTATATGCTGGGAATCGATGTGAACACCACCGATAAGGCAGAGCTTCAGCAGTGTGCGGACGCACTGGCAAAGCAACGCCCCCTGGTACAGCAGTATGTAATGGACCAGGTGTATTCCAAAATGGAAGAGGGCAACGCCTGGATCGCCCCCTACTACGCCGGCGATGCCATGATGATGATGGAGAATAACGAGGACCTGCGGTTCTATCTGCCGGAGGATCAGACCTTTAACCTGTTCATCGACGCCATGTGCATCCCCACATGCAGCCGGGAAAAGGAAGCGGCAGAACTGTTCATTGATTTTATGTGCGACCCGGAGATCTCCGGCGCGAATATGGACTATATCTGCTATGGCTCTCCCATCGACGGTGCAACCGCGTATATGGAAGAATATCTGGCAGAGAGTGAAGTGATCTACCCCCCGGCAGAAGTGCTGGAGCGCGGAAGAAGCTATGGTTTCCTCCCGGAAGACATCACCCGGTATGTAGAAAATCTATTCCTGCAAGTAAGACTGACTTGAAGATACGGCGTGCAGCTTAAAACTGCACGCCGTGTTTTTATATCAGGGGATTATTACACCCTAGGAAAGCTCCTGAAGCAAACGAAAGCCTATCATTATTCCGTCCCGAAACCCTTCCCTCTGATGGTTGATACACAAATCGCAAGTAACATCTACCACCGCATCCTGCTGGTGCAGTGGCAGCTTCTCCAGAATTTTATCTATCCGGCAAAAAGATTGCCTGATCTGCTCTGTATCATTTCCCTTTTGTTGTGAATAACAGCAATATAACAGATCCAACACCTTTTCCATCTGACATTTGCTAAGCCTAGGCGGATTGCCGGACAAGTATTCCCCCAACGCTTTAACATATTCTTTCATAATGCTACCTCCCGAAAAAGCATAGTAACATCCTAACACACCTTTGGAAAAAGTGTTGAAAATACACTCAAACGTGTGTAAAATATTTTTATACATAAAATAGAAGTGTATATTTGTAGAATTTTTGAATTTCTCCTACGCCAAAAACAAACTTGTAAGGACTGACGGCGGGACGTCGAGGGCGTCGTCCCCTACAAACGCTTCCATTCCCCGTTTTGTTGCAGCATTGAAACGGTTCTGTAACACAGATGCAGGTGCAAACTTATTCCATCGTTCTTACCATGACCACGTTGTCCGGGGTGATGATGATTTTCTTAAAATATGGAACTACATTGAGGGTAATCCGGCAAGGTGGAATGAGGATTGCTTTTATACAGAAGAATAAAATTACCGGGCAGCCATTTGGCTGCCCGGTGTCGATTCTTTATTGGAGATGGGATTCGTTAATGAGAATATGCACGTCGTCCAACTGTTTTTGGGAAACGGTGGTAGGCGCATCCATCATCAAGTCCTGCGCTGTCTTGTTCATGGGGAAGGTGATGATCTCCCGGATGGATTCCTCGCCGCACAGCAGCATGACGATACGGTCAATGCCGGGGGCTGCGCCTGCATGGGGCGGCGCACCGTAGGTGAAGGCATTGTACATCGCCGGGAACTTGGACTTCACATCCTCCTCGCCCAGGCCCACCATCTGGAATGCCTTGACCATGATCTCCGGATCGTGGTTACGCACTGCGCCGGATGCAGACTCATAACCGTTAACAACTAGGTCATATTGGTTGGCGTTGATGGCAAGCAGTTTCTCGGTATCGCCCTCGGCATCCAGAAGAGTCTGCATACCGCCCTGGGGCATGGAGAAGGGGTTGTGGCAGAATTCCAACTCACCGGACTCCACGCCCATTTCGTACATAGGGAAGTCCACGATCCAGCACATAGCATACTGCTCCTCGTCGAAGTGGCCGGGGACCCGTCTGCCCAGCATGGTACGCACCACTCCGGCTGTTTTCTGTGCCGCAAGCTTCTTCTGGGAAGCAGCCATGCATACGAAGCTGCCGGGCTTCAGCGCCAGCTTTTCGGTAAGGGCATCGGTATAGTCGGTGAGGAACTTGGAAACGCCGCCGGTGAGCTGGCCGTTTTCGTCCACCTTCACCCAGCAAACCTTATTGCCGGTCTGGACCTCCACATCCACAAGGAGCTTATCAATCCACTTACGGCCCTCAGAGAAGTTGTCCACAGCCACAGCCTTGACGGTAGCATTCTGGAAGGGGCCAAACTCACAGCCGGCAACAGCATCGGTGATGTCCTGTACCTCCAGATCGATCCGCAGGTCAGGCTTGTCCGAGCCATAACGCTCCATTGCCTCATTGAAGGGAATGTGCCGCCAGGGCCAGGGAGAGACCCGGTCATACTTGCCGAAAGTCTGGAACACAGGGCCCAGCACCTCTTCCAGAGTGGACAGCACATCCTCCTGGGAGGCAAACGCCATTTCCATATCCAACTGATAAAACTCACCGGGAGTCCGGTCTGCACGGGCATCCTCATCCCGGAAACAAGGTGCAATCTGGAAATAGCGGTCAAAACCAGAAGTCATCAAAAGCTGCTTAAACTGCTGGGGTGCCTGGGGAAGCGCATAGAACTTCCCGGGATGATTCCGGGCAGGAACCAGGTAGTCCCGGGCACCCTCGGGAGAGGATGCGGTAAGGATGGGCGTGGTGATCTCCAGGAATCCCTTCTCTGTCATCCGGCGGCGAATGTCTGCCACCACCTGGCAGCGCAGGATAATATTTTTCTTCATTTCCGGATTTCTCAGGTCCAGATACCGATACTTCAGACGAGTATTCTCATCTGCCTCTTTAGACTTATTAATCTCAAAAGGAAGCTGATTGTGGCGGCACTTACCCAGAATGTTGATCTGGCTGGGAACCACCTCGATCTCACCGGTAGGCAGCTTGGGATTCTTACTCTCCCGCTCGCGAACCTGTCCGCTAACCTGAATTGTTGTCTCTTTATTGATGCCCTTGATGATACGCATCATTTCTTCGGTCTCCACCACGATCTGGGTAGTTCCGTAATAGTCGCGCAGCACCAGGAACGCGAAGTTGGAACCCACCTCCCGGACGTTCTCCAGCCAACCTGCCAATGTAACATTCTTACCTGCGTCTGTAAGCCGAAGCTCACCGCAGTTATGGGTTCTGGATTGAAACATATTCTCGATCCCCTTAGTTTATAATTTTATCGATTTATTCTCTCACAAATATGCAAAAAAGTCAACGACCCCGGGGACTTTTTCCCCAATTCTGCTTTAGCGCGGGTCTTTTAGTCCGCAACCTTGGGCAAACATTTACAAATTTGCCGCCGATTCTGCTTTTTTCATTTATACAGTATGAAAAAAGTTGAAAAAAATGTGTTTTTTAGATTGATTTTACGGATGGTTTGACATACAATAGATGGGCTAGCATTTTTTAGGAGGCATCATACCGTGCTGAACATTGTTTTGGTCGAACCGGAGATCCCTCAAAACTGCGGTAATATTGCCCGTACCTGTGCCGCCACCGGCGCACGGCTGCATCTGATCCGGCCTCTGGGCTTTGACATTTCAGATAAGGCGGTTAAACGGGCCGGTCTGGATTACTGGCATTTGGTAGACGTGCGGGATTATGAAAATATAGAAGATTTTTTTGCCAAGAATCAGGTGCGGCAAATGTGGTGCCTGTCCACAAAGGCCCCCCGAAGTTATACCGAGGCGGAATTTCAGGATGAGTGCTACCTGTTCTTTGGAAAAGAAACCAAGGGTCTGCCGGAAAGTTTCCTGGAAAAGCACCGGAATTGCTGCATCCGCCTGCCTATGCGCAGGGAGGCTCGTAGTCTTAACTTGAGCAACAGCGTTGCCATTACGGTATATGAAGCTCTTCGGCAGTTGGATTTCCCGGGTCTACAGGATCATGGAAGTATGAGGGGATAACCCCCTTGAGAAATATGGAGGAAAATGAAATGAACTACAACAAGAAGTCTATCGAAGATATTGATGTAGCCGGCAAGCGTGTGCTGTGCCGTTGCGACTTCAATGTCCCCACCAAGGACGGCAAGATCACTTCCGATAAGCGGATCGTGGCTGCCATGCCCACCATCGAGTATCTGGTTTCCAAGGGTGCCAAGGTCATCCTGTGCTCCCACATGGGCAAGCCCAAGGGAGAGTGGAAGCCCGAGCTAAGCCTGAAGGTCGTTGCTGAGCGGATCTCTGAATTGCTGGGCAAGGAAGTTATTATGGCTTCCGATGTCGCCGGCGAGGATTCCAAGGCAAAGGCTGCCGCTCTGAAAGAGGGCGATGTGATGCTGCTGGAGAACACCCGTTACATCAAGGGCGAGACCAAGAACGATTCCGAGCTGAGCAAGGCTTTGGCTGACTTGGCTGACATCTTTGTTAACGACGCTTTCGGCACTGCACACCGTGCTCACTCCTCCACTGCCGGCGTGGCTGACTACCTGCCTGCTGTTTCCGGCTATCTGGTGCAGAAGGAAGTTTCCATTATGGGCAAGGCACTTGCCAATCCGGAGCGTCCCTTTGTTGCCATTCTGGGCGGTGCTAAAGTCTCCGACAAGCTGAATGTCATCAACAATCTGCTGGAAAAGGTGGATACCCTAATCATCGGCGGCGGCATGGCTTACACCTTCCTGGCAGCCAAGGGCTACAGCGTAGGCACCTCCCTGCTGGATGCTGAGAAGATCGACTATTGTAAGGAAATGATGGCGAAAGCAGAGGAAAAAGGCGTAAACCTGCTGCTGCCTGTTGACACCGTGGTCGCCGCTTCCTTCCCCGATCCTATTGACGCGGAAATCCCTGTGGAGACCGTGGATTCCAACGCCATTCCCTCTGACAAGATGGGGCTGGATATTGGTGAGAAAACCCGCGCTCTGTTTGCTGAAGCTGCCAAGAATGCCAAAACGGTGGTCTGGAACGGACCTATGGGTGTGTTTGAGAACCCCACTCTTGCTAAGGGTACTATCGCAGTTGCACAGGCCCTTGCCGATTCCGATGCTGTAACCATCGTCGGTGGTGGCGACAGTGCTGCTGCCTGCGAGCAGTTGGGCTTTGCTTCCCAGATCACCCACATTTCCACCGGTGGCGGTGCTTCTCTGGAGTTCCTGGAGGGTCTTGAACTGCCCGGCATTGCTTGTCTGGAAGACAAATAATTTCCGTTTCCTTATAGGGGCGGTCGTTTGATCGCCCCTTATCTTTCAGTATTCTATATTCGATTCCCATCACATATTATAAACTGTCAATTCACATCGCAATGCGATGTTATATATAAGGAGAGAAGAAAAATGAACAGAAAGTATCGTAAGACCGTTATTGCCGGCAACTGGAAAATGAACAAAACCCCCAGCGAAACCAAAGAATTTATGCAGCAGCTCAAGGCCATTCTGCCCAAGGGCCGCTGGTGTGATATTGCCCTGTGCGTTCCTGCTGTGTGCATTCCTGCTGCTGTCCGCGCTATGCGCGAGACCCGGGTAGGCATCGGTGCCGAGAACTGCAACGCAAATGCATCCGGTGCATACACCGGTGAGATCGCAACCAATATGCTGGTGGATGCCGGCTGTAAATATGTGATTATCGGCCACTCTGAGCGCCGCGCAATGGGTGAAACAGATGCCGAGGTAAACGCAAAGGTCCTTGCTGCTCTGGAGGCAGGTCTGGTGCCCATCATGTGCTGCGGTGAAAGCCTGGAGCAGAGAGAAGCCGGCATTACCTCTGAGTGGATCGCCATGCAGATCAAGTTGGGTCTGAAGGACGTTCCCGAAGATAAGATTCGTAAGGTCGTCATCGCTTACGAGCCCATCTGGGCCATCGGCACCGGCAAAACCGCTACCCCTGAGCAGGCCGAGGAAGTCTGCGAGAGCATCCGCGCTGTTGTACGTAAACTGTACTCCTCCAAGAACGCTCGTGCTATCTCCATCCTTTACGGTGGCAGCATGAACGAGAAGAACGCTTTTGAGCTGTTGGCACAGCCTGACATTGACGGCGGTCTGATTGGCGGTGCTTCTCTGGTACCCGAAAAGTTTGTCCAGATCATCGAAGCTGCTAACCAGCCCACTGTCTGATCCTGCTATACATAAAAAGACACCGCTCCTTGGCAACACTTCATCATGACGTGTTGCCCTTGCGGTGTCTTTTTTTGCGAAATTTGCACAGTCAAATTGGAATTTGTTTTCCCGCCTTGACCGGGAATAGAAACCTGCTATAATATAAGAATATAAAAAAAGAGGAGAACACACCTATGCAAACCAGAGTGATCCGCGCCACAGATCCGGACTGCATCCGAATTGCGGCTGAACTTCTAAAACAAGGTGCGCTGGTCGCCCTACCTACGGAGACCGTATACGGTCTGGGCGCAAATGGTCTGAATCCATCTGCTGTAGAGAAAATTTTCCAGGTTAAGGGCCGTCCTCAAGACAACCCCTTGATTCTGCATATTGCCGGTCCGGAGCAGATGGAATTATTCTGCCGGGATATACCCCAGAGTGCCTATCGCTTAGCGGAAGCATTTTGGCCGGGACCACTGACCATTGTTCTGCCTGCCCGGGACATCGTCCCCCGGTGCACCACTGCCGGTCTTCCCACTGTAGCAGTGCGCTGCCCCGACAACACCGCTACCCGTGAGATTATCCACCTGGCTGATGTGCCTGTCGCGGCGCCCTCTGCGAATATTTCCGGTAAGCCCTCCACCACTACTGCCCAACATGTGCTGGATGACCATAATGGAAAAATCCCCTTAATTGTCGACGGTGGTGCTTGCCGGGTAGGTGTGGAGTCCACTATCGTAGATTTGACCGAGGACCGGCCCCGTCTGCTGCGCCCCGGTGGAATCACCCCGGAGCAGCTTCGTGAGGTTTTGGGCGATCTGGTGGTGGATAAGGCGGTTACCGCGCAGATCGACCATGACGCAGTGGTTAAAGCCCCGGGGATGAAATACCGGCATTACGCCCCCCAGGCACAGGTAATTATTGTTGCCGGCAGCCGGGAAAAGGCAGCCGCCTATATTCAAGCCCGTTATACCCCCAAAGACCGGGTCCTTTGTTTTCTGGAAGAACTTCCCCTATACAAAGATTGCGCCCCCCTTGCCTACGGCAGTGAAGCCGATGCGGCATCCCTGTCTGCCGGTCTCTTTGCCGCTCTGCGGGAATTGGATGACCCGGCTGTTACCAAAATTTACGCCCGTTGCCCTGAAGGGGGCGGTATTGCATACGCAGTGCAAAATCGGTTGAAGAAGGCCGCCGCCTTCCAGGTTGTCCATGTGGAGGATTGCCTATGATCATCGGCATTACCGGAGGCACCGGCTGCGGAAAAACCACGGTTTCCAATTTGATTCGGAATCTGGGCGGCGTGGTCTGCGACTGCGATGCCATTTACCATACGCTTCTGTCAAGCGACCCTTCCCTGCTTACCGCCATCGAAGCCCGATTCCCCGGGACAGTGGATCATGGTGTTTTGCAGAGAAAGAAGCTGGGTTCTCTGGTTTTTTCGGATAAAACTGCCCTCGCCGACTTGAATGGGTTAACCCATGAGGCCGTAAAGAAGGAAGTTATTCACCGGCTGACCCCTGCACCAAAACTAGCAGTTATCGATGCCATTGGTCTGTTTGAATCGGGGTTGGATTCCCTGTGTCAGATAACATTGGCGGTAACTGCCCCGGAGGAATCCCGGGTGGCAAGACTGATGGCAAGAGAGGGTGTTGACCGGGATTATGCTCTGAAAAGAATCCGGGCTCAGCGACCGCAGGAAGAATTTTCCGCCTTATGTGATTACACATTGGTAAACGACAGCACACAAGCGGCTTTCTACAGCAAATGCCTTGCTTTTTTCCGGGAACTGGCTATAATAGAAACAGAATAAACCGTAAAGGAGAACTTTATGACAAACGAAGAACTGCGCGCATCCTTGCTGGCGGCCCCCAAGAACGGCTATACCAGACTTACCGATGCACAGCGCACTGAAATGAACGAATACTGCAAGCGTTACGCTGCTTTTATTGATGCCTGCAAGACGGAGCGGGAAGCTACCGCATGGACCGTTGCCAAGGTAAAACAGCACGGCTTTAAACCCCTGATTCCCGGTATGGAGCTGAAGCCCGGCGATAAGGTCTACAAGAACAACCGGGAAAAGAGCATTCTGCTGGCAGTCATTGGCAGCGAATCCCTGAACGAAGGTGCCAATATCTGTGCTGCCCATGTTGACTCTCCCCGGATGGATGTGAAACCCAATCCCCTGTATGAAGACTCTGAAATTGCCTATTTCAAGACCCACTACTATGGCGGCATCAAAAAGTACCAGTGGCCCACCGTACCTCTAGCGATCCACGGTGTTGTCTGCCGCAAGGATGGCACCACCGTTACCGTTACCATCGGCGAAGATGACAGCGATCCTGTCCTGGTAGTTTCCGATCTTCTAATCCACCTGGCCGCCGACCAAATGAAAAAGACCTTGGCTGAAGGCATCGCCGGTGAACAGTTGAATGTTATTCTTGGCACGGAACCTCTGGAGGGCGAAGGTGCTGATCTGGTAAAGCTGAATATCATGAAGCTGCTCAACGAGAAGTACGGCATCGTGGAATCCGACTTCCACAGTGCCGAGTTGACCGTGGTCCCTGCCGGAAAATGCCGTGAAGTAGGTTTGGACCGCAGCCTGCTTGGTGCCTATGGCCATGACGACCGGGTCTGTGCCTATGCCCAGATCGAACCCCTTCTGGAAATGGGAATCCCCGAGCATACTGCCGTGTGCATTCTGGCAGATAAAGAGGAGATTGGTTCTGTGGGTGTATCCGGTATGCAGAGCTATGCCTTTGAAACCTTTATGCAGGATTTGTGCGATGCCACCGGGGCCAGCCTGAATCGCTGCTTTGAAAATTCCTTCTGCCTGTCCGCGGATGTTTCCAATGCTTACGACCCCAATTTTGCTGAAACCTGCGACAAGCGCAATAACAGTCAGCTCAACTATGGCATTGCCATCGTAAAATATACCGGTGCCCGGGGCAAGAGCGGCGCAAGCGATGCCTCTGCCGAGGCAATGAACCACGTGCGCACCGTTCTGGACAACGCCGGAGTGCAGTGGCAGCTTGCCACACTGGGCAAAGTGGATCAGGGCGGAGGCGGTACTGTGGCAGCCTATATGGCAAACCGCAATATTGTTACCGTGGATGCCGGTGTACCTGTTCTGTGTATGCATGCCCCCTTGGAGATCGTGTCCAAGCTGGACTGCTATATGACTATGTTGGCCTGCAAGGCCATCTATCTGGCATAATGATCGTTAACAAATTGGTGCGGCTGAGGTTTTTCTCAGCCGCACCAATTTTATGCAAAGACAAGCGGGCTGCCGATACAGCCCGCTTGTTACTAAATATCGAAATACCGCTTGGCATTGTAGAAGCTGACACCTTCCACAATTCTTTTCAGAGAAGCTTCGTTGTTGGGGTATTCGCCGTTTTCCACCCAGTTGCCGATAAGGTTACACAAAATCCGGCGGAAATAATCATGCCGTGCGTAGCTAAGGAAGGAGCGGGAATCGGTAAGCATACCCACAAAATTGCCCAGTAGACCAAGATTGGCAAGAGAGACCATTTGCTCAATCATACCGGTCTTGTTGTCGTTAAACCACCAGGCAGCGCCATGCTGGATTTTGCCGGGGATTTCGCTGCCTTGGAAGCTGCCGATTAAGGTGCCCAGTTGGGCATTGTCCACAGGGTTCAAGGAGTACAGAATGGTCTTGGGGCACTGATGGGTTTCCTCCAGCGCAGACAGGAAATTAAAAATATTGACACCGCAGGTATTCTGAGCAATGGCATCAAAACCCGCATCGGGACCAAGGGTCTTGAACATCCGGGCGTTGGTGTTCCGGAGGCAGGAATAATGGATCTGCATAGCGATGCCCAGCCGGTGATAGGTCTTAGCGACGGTCAGCATCAGCACCGTCTGATACCCCTCAATCTCCTCCTGGGTCAATGCTGTGCCTGCCAACCCCTTCTGATAGATGGCATCCGCCTGCTCCATAGCGATAGGACGGAAGGGGACAACTGCCTCAAAACCGTGATCGCTGGCCCGGCATCCTCTTGCATGGAAGTATTCAATCCGCTCCACCAGCGCATCGCACACAGCCTGAATACTGTCCAAAGAACCCTTGCCTACGCTGTTTGCCAGCTTGCCCATGTAGTCCACAAACCCGTCCTTATGAATGTTCATAGCCTTGTCCGGGCGGAAGGACGGGCATACCTTAACATCAATGGTTTCGTCTGCGGCAATCTTTTCATGCCATTCCAAAGAATCAACAGGATCGTCGGTGGTGCCGATGAATGCCACATTGGCCTTGCGGATCAGCCCCCGGGCCGTCATCTCCGGGTCTTCCTGTAGCAGCTTATTACAGTGCTCCCAGATCCGGGGAGCGCTCTCCACAGTCAGTGGCTCGGTAACGCCAAAAAACTGCTGTAACTCCAAGTGGCACCAATGGTACATAGGGTTGCCGATGGCAAGCTCCAGTGCCTCTGCCAGCTTCAAAAACCGCTCATACGCAGGCTTTCTGCCGGTAACATAGTCCTCCTCCACGCCGTTGCTGCGCATCATGCGCCACTTATAGTGGTCGCCAGCCAGGACGCCATTCTCGTCCAAACCGCCCAACCAGACTTCCACAAGGTTGTTAAATCTGCGGTCTTCGTAGATTTCCTGGGGGTTCAAGTGGCAGTGATAGTCTGCCAGAGGCAGAGGGCTGGAATAGTCGTGAAAGAGGTGCTTTGCTGTTTCGGTTTCCAGAAGAAAATCCTTGTCCATAAATGCTTTCATGGCAAAATCATCCTTTGTATAATTTCATTGGCGGTCGGATATAACGCTCATGGCTCGTGGCGGTTGGGCGGGCATATACGCCGGAGACAAGCCCCAACATGGTATACAATGTGATCAGCGAGGAACCGCCGTAGCTGACGAAGGGAAGGGTCAGACCGATAACCGGCATCACGCCGATACACATACCTACATTAATAATGATCTGGAATATCAACGCAGAGGCGGCACCAAAACAGACCAGCCGACGAAGGGAGTCCTGACTTTGGTTTCCTACCCACACGCATCGGGCAACAATTAAAAACAAAAGCACCAAGACCACACCGCAGCCTACAAAGCCCAACTCTTCGCCAATAGCAGCATAGATAAAGTCCGTGTGTTGGGCAAACAGGGCACTGGGAGTCTGGGTTCGGTTGCCTTCAAACAGACCTTGACCGGTCATACCGCCGCCGGTAAGGGAGCGCAGGGCGCGGACCGTCTGATACAGAACACCGGTACCGTTGGGATCCACGTCCGGGTTGAAAAGAACTTCAATTCGGTTACGCTGATAGTCGTCAATTACATTCCAAAAGATAGGAAAAACCAGCGCGATGCCCCCAATAGCCACCAAAAACCAGATCATGCTGACACCGCCGGAAAATGCCATGCCCACAAAAATAAATGCAAAAATCAGGGAAACGCCCATATCCTTGGAAATCAGCACATTCAAGCCAAATAAAAGGATCAGATGGAAAGCCATGTGCATTACCGATGGGATAGAAGACAGGCGGTTTTGGTGAGATGCCATAATCGACGCCATAATCAGAATATAGGTAATTTTACAAATTTCAGCAGGTTGGATATTAAACGGCAGAAAGGGGAAGTTGAGCCAGCTTCGGTTGCCACTGATCGTCTGTCCGAAGGGAATGAGCATCAACAGCAGAACAACATTAAAAATCACCAGAGCGGAACGGCGCTCAGAGAAAAATTCCGTATCTACAGAGGATACAAACACATAGGCGAAAACGCCAACTAAAGCGGTGCCAATCTGGATGATAATGTAACGCAGATTACCGCTGGTGTTGGTGGTGCTTGCGATCATCAAACAGCCAAACGCGGTGGTTACAAGACAAAGCAGAAGCAGGATCAGATCACCCTTACGAAATGCTTCGATCATCCGTTGTGCAAAGCGGCGCATTGCGTTACCTCCTTTGTAAAAAATCTGCTTGATTATTGTAGCATCTTTTCCCCAAAAAGTAAACCTGTTTTCTTTTGTGTAGATCAGCTAAATCCCTATTCATCTAGCTGCCGGTTTGATAATAGCAGACGGTTAATGTATCAGCCTTACCAATCATCTCAATCATTTTGCGCTAAAAAAACACTGCAACGATCACCTTACAACTCCGGGCGACAGCCGGATAAATAATAAAAACAGCAAGGAAGAGGGTCTTTCCTTGCTGTTTTTTAATTACAAGCGTCCGTAACGTTCGGTAAGTCCGTAGATGTATTCTGCCAGTTCTTCTGTAAGTACGTCGGCAGATGCCCGCCAGGTCCAGTTGTCGCCGGATAGGGTCCCGGGGAAATTCATCCGGGCTTCACCACCCAGTTCCAGGTAGTCCTGCATCTGGATTACGCACAGCTTGCTTACAGAACTCATACAGCCCCGAAGCATCCCTTTGACCAGCCCCTCCTGCTCATTAAGTCCCAAATACGCCTTGGCAAAGGCAACATCCTGTGCACTGGCATCTTCAAGCCATTGGGTCATGGTCAGGTTATCGTGGGTTCCGGAATAGACAACAGAATTTTCTGTATAACAGTGGGGCAGATAATTCCCCGATTCCCGGGAATCAAAGGCAAACTGCAACACCTTCATACCCGGATACCCCGAATCCTCCTGAAGCTTACGAACCTCCGGGGTTACATGGCCCAAATCTTCCGCAATAAACGCCAGTTCCGGCAGAGCCTTTTGCACAGCCCGGATAAAATCGATTCCCGGCCCTTTCTCCCACCGGCCATTGATCGCCGTTTCTTCCTCGGCAGGGATCGCCCAATAGCTTTCAAAGCCCCGGAAATGATCCAGACGCACCACATCGTACATCCCGGCGGCTGCCCGCAGACGACGGATCCACCAAGTATAGCCATCCTTCTTCATGGCTTTCCAATCATATAGGGGATTTCCCCAACGTTGTCCCTCTGCACTAAAGGAATCCGGGGGACATCCTGCCACCTGTCGGGGACGCCGACTGGCATCTAACAGGAAGTTCCGGGGGTTTGCCCACACATCTGCCGAATCCAACGGCACATAGATAGGCACATCGCCAACAATGCGGACCCCCTTATCGTTGGCATAACCACGCAATGCCTTCCATTGCCGGAAGAAGATATATTGTAGAAAACACTGGAACCGAATCGCTTCCGAAAGTTCCCGCCGGTAGCTTTCCAGCACCGCAGGCATCCGCATAAGAAGGCTGACAGACCAGTTTTGCCAATCCTTTCCATGGAACGCCTCTTTCAGCGCCATAAACAGGGCATAATCTTCCAGCCAATCTGCATTTTCACAAATAAACTGATCCAGCGCCTCGTTATCTGCAAACCGTTGATATGCCTGCCGCAACAGGGGGACTCGGTAATCGTACATCCGGCCAAAATCCACCCGGGTTTGGCATGCCCCCCAATTTACAGCATCAAGCTGTTCCTGTGTCAGCAGCCCTTCTTCCTTCAAAATATCCAAGTCGATCAGGTAATGATTTCCGGCAAAGGCGGAGAACGCCTGATAAGGAGAATCTCCATACCCTGTGGGACTAATAGGCAGAATCTGCCAATAGGACTGTCCCGCTTTGTGCAGAAAATCCACAAAATCATAGGCACATTTCCCCATAGTGCCGATCCCATAGGGGTTAGGCAGGGATGTTATGTGCATCAAGATGCCACTTTTACGCATAGAATCAATCTCCTGGCTGGGGAGTGATTTTGCCGTCAACCAATCCGGCGAGTGCTCTCCCTCTGCTGTATGGTAAAGGGAACTGTCTCGGCTCTATGTGTGCCTCCATCTTCAATACAATCAATCAGGATCTCCACACTGCGCTGCGCCAACTGGGGCACAGACTGTACCACCGTGGATAGCTGGGGCACCAGATAGGAGCCCAGAGATAGGCCGTCGAATCCCATAACCGATATATCCTCCGGGACACGCAGCCCATTGTCCCGCAATGCGCGAATCGCACCGATTGCCATTACATCTGCTGCTGCAAACAGGGCAGTAAACTGCCGACCGGTTTCCAGAAGCTTCTGTGTCGCCTGATAGCCATCCTGATAAGAGTAGCGCACCCCTTGATAACCCAGCTCCTCATCAAAACCGATACCATGCATACGGAAGGACTGCATACATCCCTCATAACGCAAACGGCTGGTATCTGACCGGGCGCGATCACCGCCAACAATTGCAAAATTTCGATGTCCCATGGCGATCAACGATTCAATCGCGCATCTGGAAGCCTCCCTGTCATCGGTGGTAACGCTGGACAGATTCCGGAACACCTGTCCTCCCGCGTTATTTGTTACCAACACACACGGAATGTCGATCTTTTCAAAATCCCTTGCAAAATTCTTGCTGTTGCCCCCCAGAAACAGAATACCCAGTGGCTTTTTCTCCCGGCAGAGCTGAAGGGCACGCACAACCTCATTGCCATCCTCATCCATATAATCCACGATCAATGGGTAATTGGTTTGCGCCACAAGCCTTTGAATTGCTTCCAACAAGCTGCTGAACAGCTCGTTGGAGGTGCCTTTTACTACCACAAGGATGGACGTGGCATGCTGCTGCTTTAACTGACGGGCATTTTCGTTTAGCTGAAAGCCACTCTCCTCCACTACCCGCATAATAACCTGTCTGGCTTTTTTGCTGGCATGAGGGTGGTTATTGAGCACGCGGGAAACCGTTCCCACAGAATAGCCGGTTTTCGCCGCAAGGTCTTTGATCGTCATAACGATTAACCCTTAACCGCACCTGCCGCCACACCCTTAATAATATATTTCTGGCAGGTCAAATAAAACACAATTACAGGCACGATACTTAAAAGGATCAATGCCATCGTGGCACCCAGATCCACTGTGCCGTAACTTCCCTTCAAGTATTGAATGTGGATGGGGAGGGTTCTGTACTCCGTAATGTCCAGCACCAGATAGGGCAACAGATAGTCATTCCATACCCACATGATCTCCAGAATTGCCACAGATACCAGGGTAGGCTTCATCATAGGCAACACAACATTGAAATAGGTACGCAGTGGGCTACAGCCATCAATCGCCGCCGCTTCCTCAATGTCCAACGGAACACTTTTCACAAAGCCTACAAACATAAACACCGCCAAACCTGCACCAAAGCCCAGGTAGATCACCGGAATCGTCCAGGGCGTATTCAACTTCAGCGTGTCTGCGGTTTTGGAAAGGGTAAACATAACCATCTGGAACGGTACCACCATAGAAAACAGGCACAGGTAATATACGATACGGCAGATTAAAGAATCCACCCGGGCTATATACCAGGCTGCCATAGAGGTAAATACCAAAATCAGAGCAGTGGACAGCAGGGTAATAACTGTGCTGTACAGTACAGACTTCCAGAAAGGATAACCGCCAAAGGTCATACCCTTAATAAAATTGTCTAGCCCTGCCCAACTCTCCTTTGTAAACCATCCAAAGGTATCTGTTTTAACAAACGTGTTCAATTTAAAGGAGTTGAGCAGAACCATAAACACAGGGAAAACATACACAATAGATAAGAACACGAAAAAGACTGTCAAGGCTTTCTTGCCCATTCTCTCAGTACGCAGGGAGTTTTTCATTACTGCTGCACCTCCTTCTTTCGGGTAGCATTCAACTGGATTAAGCCGATGGTTGCCACCAAAACAAAGAACAGTACTGCCTTTGCCTGAGCAACGCCCCGGGAATTGACATTCTGACCATAGAAGGTGTTGTAGATATTCAGCGCCAACATCTCCGTAGTATGCACAGAGCTGCCATCCGGATTGATGATGTATGGCTGTCCACCGGTCAGGGCCAGATTCTGGTCAAACAGCTTGAAGCTGTTTGTCAGCGTCAGGAACGTACAGATTGTGATAGAAGGCATCACGTTGGGGATGGTAACCTTGAACAGCGTCTGCCAACTATTGGCTCCGTCGATCCGCGCCGCCTCCAGCATATCCTCCGGCACTGCCTGTAGACCTGCGATATATATAATCATCATATATCCGATTTGCTGCCAACACATTAAGATGATCAGACCCCAGAAGCCCCACCTGCTGTCCATAAGGATAGATGTGTTGTAGGCACTGAGAAGGCCGTCAAAAATCATGCTCCAAATGTAGCCCAGAACAATACCGCCAATCAGATTGGGCATAAAGAATACTGTACGGAAAATATTGGCACCCTTAATTTTCTGGGTCAGTGCATAGGCAATGGCGAATGCCAAAACATTGATGAGAATTAAGGAGACCACGGCATATAACGCTGTATATCCAAAGGAGTACCGAAAACTCTCATCAGCAAAAGCCTTCACATAATTGGAAAGCCCGACAAACTCCCATTTGCTGGTCGTTTTAAATTTGGTAAAGGAAAGGAACAGGCCTTGTAAAAACGGCCAAACAAAGCCCACAGCAAAGGCCGCTACCATAGGCAATAGGAATACCGGCGACCATCGCTGAATGGATCTGCGGATAATTTTGCTCTTTACGGCAGATCCGGAAAGCTTGCGCTTCATATTTATCAACTCCCATTTCGTATTTCTTTGAAAAAGCACGAACCAGGCCTCATGCGGCCCTCGCCGTGATATAAAAAGCGGGGCGAGCTTATGCCCGCCCCGCCGTGCGCAGCGATTTTACGCTAAGACAGACGTTTCCCTATCAGCTATTTGCAGCCTTGTACTGGGTTGCCCAGCCATCGATGAAAGCGGTAACAACCTGCTCCCAGTTGGCATCGGTAGGATCGGCATTGTACTGGTTCAGTGCAGAAACCACAGTTGCGCGGTATGCGTCAACATTGGGCTGATAGTTGGTTGCCCACCACATGTTGTAGCAGCCGTCAGCCAGGTAAGCGTTGGCCTGAGCCAGGAAGGGGTTGGAAGAAGCAGCAGCGTTCTTGTAAGGCATAACGCCGAAGGTCTCAACAGCCTTTGCAGAAGCCTCAGCGTCAGTTACCAACCACTTCATGAATGCCAGAGTAGCAGCCTGATCTTCCTCAGAAGCCTCAGCATTCACTGCCCAGTAGTTCTCAGTACCGCAGTTCAGACCGGCCTTCTCTTCGCCCTCAACACCGCAGTAGTAGGGGATCATGGACAGGTCTTCAGCCTTCATGCCCTTTCCGGACAGACCGGACCACTCCCAGTTACCGTTGAAGTAGAACAGTGCCTTGCCGTCAGCAAATTCCTGAGCAGCGTCGAAGCCGCCGTTTGCCAGAGCGGTACGGTCGGTAGCGGAGTTAACGACCATCAGGTCATACAGGTTCTTGAAGTTATTCATGTACTTACCGGTCAGAGACTCGGGGCAGGACTGCCACTTCTCGGGAGCGTCAACAGACTCGTAGTAGTACTCCAGGTTGAGCAGGTGGCCGGTGAATCTCCAGGAGGAGCCGCCGTCCATGC
>JAZRMP010000036.1:0-9710 GCA_045647705.1 Faecousia sp. | reverse complement strand
TATAAGTATCCTCCGGAAATTAAGGAAACCGTCGTGGAGGACATCATCATTCAGGTGGGCAGAACCGGTGTTTTGACTCCCAAGGCAGTGGTTCGTCCCGTGCGTCTTGCCGGTACCACCGTTACCAATGCGACGCTTCACAATCAGGACTTTATTTCTGAACGGGATATCCGGATTGGCGATACAGTAATGATCCGAAAAGCAGGTGAGATTATTCCAGAGATTTTGGAGGTTGATTTTTCTAAACGCCCGAACCAAACGATTCCGTATAGATTACCCGATTATTGTCCTATCTGCGGGGCGGCAACAAAAAGGGATGAAGATGGAGCATTCTTACGTTGTACCGGTGCGGAGTGTTCTGCACAACTTTCGCGTAATATTGCCCATTTCGTTAGTCGGGATGCTATGGATATTGATGGTCTTGGCTCAGCGATCGTTGATACGCTCATTGATCGGGGATTTATTAAATCACCTGCTGACATATACTATCTGGACCGGGAGCAGATGATGAGTTTATGGCAAAATGGTGAAGTTGCGGCAAATAAACTATTGTCAGCCATTACGGAAAGTAAGCAACAGGATTTGAGCAAACTTATTTATGCACTTGGCATTCGTCAGGTAGGTCTAAAAACCGCCAAGGTGCTGGCTGCCGAATTTGGTTCGCTAGATGCATTGCGCGGGGCAACTGTTGAGCAGTTATGTCGCGTGCAGGATGTAGGGGAAATCACTGCAATTTCGATCCGCGACTGGTTTGCTCAACCTCAATCAGAGCGAATGATAGAGAAATTGCGGGCGGCTGGTGTAAATTTTGAATGTAGGCGCATTATTTCAGATGACCGCTTTTCCGGAATGACATTTGTCCTAACTGGAACACTTGGCAAATTTACCCGTGAGGAAGCAACTGAGAAAATCGAGTTATTCGGTGGAAAGGTATCTGGGTCCGTCTCAAAGAGGACAACCTATGTGGTTGTTGGTGAAAATGCTGGCGCTAAAGAGCGTAAAGCTAAGGAATTAGGCATACACATCCTTACAGAAGATGAGTTCATGGAAATGATAATGTAATAATATAAGCGCCGGAATCTAAAATTCCGGCGCTAATTTTATAACGTAAAATCTTCAGTGTTGTAATTGCTGAAATCTGAGGCCTTTGGTTTTGGCGGTATACGTTTACAGGGGTCATAGACAAACTTTCTGCACCCTTTATCCGTTAGAAGGACTCCTCTTTTTGTGCAAAGAAACCCTGTGCGACTTAACTTTGTTGCATTTATACAGTAGCTACATGAGCGCGGTATTCTATTCCTAAACAACATAAGTAAACCCCACTTGTAAATTTTTTCTCTATTATATAACAACACAACTAAAATTTCTACTGTTATTTTCCTTTTTACGCTTATAAATGTAGCCTATTGTGAACAGACAAAGGATGAATGGTCCTACAATTAACGAAAGGGGAATTGGGGTTTGTTCGGAGGTTGGGAAGAGCACATACTGCATTGCTGCGGCAATTAGAAATGACAGGCATCCTTGGATAAGTTTTCCCGGGAAATACATTCCTGTACCCATATCCCCAACAATACTGACAGTCTGCATTCCGACGCAAATACCACCACAACCCAACATAAGTGCACTCAGCACAAATCGCCCACTCTGAGAGGGCAATGCCTGCAAGGCATTTGCCCCGTTTGACAACTCTAACAGACCTGCAATCAATATTTGGAATTCATTGGGGAATAACCAGAGAAACCACCGTTCACAAAAGGCGATAATGATACGAAACAGCACGACCCAGCTACAGACAAGAGCAATTGTATGCACTGCTTTTGATGCTGAATCCGAGAGGGACATGACTTTGCGTTTGCGAATAAATCCATTACCGTCTGTACCCCCCGGAAGGATCCAACCTGTAATGATTGCAGACAAGATATGGATAACCCACAACATCCAAGGAATTACAGATGATGAGAATAGAGACCCAATCATACCGAAGAGGAATGCTGGACCTGCATTGCTGCAAAATCCAAGCATTCTTCGTGCGTTTTTGGGCGTAATTGTACCGGCGTTTAATGCATCACTTACGCATTGAGCCCCAACTGGATACCCACCTAGGAATCCAAGAACCAGAATAGATGCACTGCTGTAAGGGATTCTGCACAGTTTACATATTGGGTTTAACATAGGGAAAGCTTCTCCTGCAAGTGTGCTGTTTGTCAGTGAAGAGAATACAAAAAAGGGAAACAGGGAGGGAATAACCGTTCTTAGGCAAAGCTGAATACCCGATGTCGCGCCATAAAGGCAGGTTTTTGTGTCAAGTATCAAAACAATCAATCCTATAACCCCTATTAGGCATGTCCAAAATTTTTGTTTATCCTTCAATGTAATCACCTCAAGAGAATTTATGCTCCATGTGCAAAAAAATCACTGATAGTCATAGACTTTCAGAAAGGAGGTGATGCGATGAAACGGCGGAATCAAATTTTTGAACGAATTGTTGTTGGCGCCGATCTGCCGGGAGAATGCTTGCCTGGTGTGCCGCTTGTTGAAATCGCAGGTGAGGGTCGTGTTTTGGTTGAAAATCATTGTGGAGTAACTGCCTATAAACACTGTGAAATTTGCATTAAGGTAAAATATGGGCAGATTTGTGTATGCGGTAACGATCTTGAGCTTGCACGTATGACTAAGAATCAGTTGGTCATTACAGGGGAAATCAGTGGTGTGAAATTGTACAGGGGGCAGGGATAGATGGGGGTAATAAGGTCTGTCGAAGGTATCTATCGTCTAAAGATAATCAGTGCATCCCCTGCGGAGATGCTTGCGGCGGTTAACACCGCCGGAATACAGATTGAGAATGTAGAATTTATAGATGATTTATGTATAAGAGCAAGTATCCATCGTTCGGACTACCGTGCTCTTTATGCTCTTATAATCAAACGTGGGGACAATGTAGTGATTGAGAAAAGAGAGGGCTTATTCTGGTTAATGCCGGAACTTTTGAAGCGTCCAGTGTTGCTTCTTGGAATACTGCTTTTGTTGGTTCTTGCCCTTTATTTGCCAACACGTGTCCTTTTTATAAGTGTAGAGGGCAATTCAAGCATACCATCACAATATATAATTGAACAAGCCGATCGTTGCGGGATTAGTTTTGGAGCATCCAGACGTGCTGTTCGCAGCGAAAGGATGAAGAATATGCTTTTGTCCGAAATTCCACAGCTCCAATGGGCTGGAGTTAATACGGTGGGGTGTGTTGCTGTAATATCGGTTCGAGAACGGGCATCACCGGATATACATACAGAACTATCTAGGGTTAGCAGTATTATTGCATCAAGGGATGGTATATTACGCGAGATAACAGCCATACGTGGGAATTTACTTTGCAAAGAGGGGCAGGCGGTAAAGAAGGGTCAGGTGTTAATCTCCGGCTATACGGATTGTGGTTTCTCAATCAGTGCGGAAAGGGCAGAAGGGGAGATCGTTGCGCAAACCTTCCGGAAGATACAAGCAGTAACGCCAATTGAACAAGAGTGGCGCGGTGAAATTTTTAAGGAGAGAACGAATTATGCCCTAAGGATAGGAAAAAATATTATAAATTTCTTAAAAGATAGTGGAATTTCAGATACAACATGTGCTAAAATATACGAGGAGTATCATCTTACCCTTCCAGGCGGGTTACAACTTCCTGTAGTGCTGTTAAAGACTAAGTACATTTTCTCTTCCTGCGATTCTGGACGTGTGGATAATGAGGATCGTTTTTTATGGATGAAGGATGGCGCAGAGAGTTACTTGTGTAATCAGATGTATGCAGGGCAGATTTTAAAGTCAAATGAACGACTGGAATTCACGGAGGATATGTGTGTCCTTACAGGAAGATATATCTGTTCAGAAAATATCGGTCAGGTTCGTTACGAGGAGTTATACAAAAATGAATGAAAAAGAAATTGAAAGGACCGTGAACGTGGACCGGGTGGAGGATCTGATCTCTGTGTTTGGATCCTTTGATGAGAATGTCAGACGTATTGAGGAAAACCTACAGGTATCAATTACCAATCGGGGTAATGAACTAAAGGTTAGCGGAAATGCTGAGTCGGTTGACAAAGCTGTCCGGACACTGGAGGGGTTGCTATCCTTGGCATCCAAAGGGGAATCGATTGATGAACAAAGGGTTCGTTATTTAATTACGCTTGTAAAAGAAGGTAATGATGCGCAGGTTGCAAAGATGGCGAAGGATGTAGTTTGCATTACCGCAAAGGGCAAGCCGATTAAGGCAAAGACGGTAGGTCAGCAGAACTATATGAGGGCTATTACAAAAAATACAATTACACTGGGCGTAGGACCTGCCGGTACCGGTAAGACATATTTGGCAGTTGCTGCTGCCGTTGCCGCATTTCGTGAGCGAACTGTCAATCGTATCATATTGACAAGACCTGCTGTTGAGGCCGGTGAGCGCTTGGGGTTCCTCCCGGGAGATCTTCAGAACAAAGTGGATCCCTACCTGCGTCCGTTGTATGATGCGCTGTATGATATGCTTGGGGCAGAAACATTTCAGAAATATCAGGAGCGTGGGTCTATCGAAGTTGCGCCACTGGCATATATGCGAGGAAGGACACTGGACGACAGTTTCATTATTCTGGATGAAGCACAAAATACAACCAGAGAGCAGATGAAAATGTTTTTAACACGGCTTGGTTTTGGTTCTAAGGTTGTCATTACCGGTGATGTAACTCAGATCGATTTGCCTGGTGATAAGATTTCAGGACTTAAAGATGCACTTCGTGTTTTGGATGACGTAAAGGATATTGCCATCTGTAGACTTACATCTGCCGATGTAGTTCGTCATGCGCTTGTCCAGGAGATCATTAATGCATACGAGAGAGCGGATAAAAGAACCAATGCCTTAAAGCCGGATACTATGCTGAGAGGTCAATACAAAAGGAAGAATCTGCAATGAGTGATATTAAAATTAATATTAAATATGAACGGTTTTATTGGCAGGAGTATTATATTAATACAATCATTAAAAGGTGCATAAAAAAAACACTTTCAGAAGAAGGTGTCCCGGTTCCTTGTGAGATCAATATTCTGATTACTGATGATTATGGGATACGAATGATTAATAAAGCAACCCGGAATGTCGATAAAGCAACAGACGTTCTGAGCTTCCCTATGTTTCCATTCGTGCCGGGTTCTCTGCCGGAAGATTGGTCTGCGTATATTGATCCTGAGACGGGTATGTGTCCTCTGGGAGATATGGCGATTTCTCTTGAACGAGCCTTTTTGCAGGCGAATGAATATGACCATAGCGTGAGAAGGGAAGTTGGGTATCTGACCATTCATTCCATGCTTCACCTGCTTGGTTATGACCATCTGGATGAAGGTGTTCAAAAGGCGCAAATGCGCGCGCGTGAAGAGTTGATTGCTTCTGGGATGTGGGGTATGAAAAGAACATAAGAGGAGATAGTTATGAAAACAAAAACAGCAATGATAACCATAGCGGGACGGCCTAATGTTGGAAAATCAACATTGACCAACTATCTAGTCGGTGAAAAAATCGCTATTGTTTCCAATAAGCCCCAGACAACAAGAAACCGTATTTGTGGTGTTCTCACAAAGGACAATACACAATTTGTTTTTGTAGATACACCCGGGTTTCATAAGCCCAGAACCAAGCTGGGCGACTACATGGTCAACGTTACAAAGAGTTCGATTTCTGATGTTGATCTGACGATTTTGGTGGTTGAGCCGATTGCCTCTGTTGGTATTCAAGAGCAGAGTCTTATCGAACAAATTACTGCACGGAAGTGCCCTGTTATTTTGGCAATCAATAAAATTGATACTGTTGAGAAGGATGCCTTGCTTGAAGTTATTGCAGCGTATTCATCGGTTGCACCCTTTGCGGCAATCATTCCCATCTCAGCCAAGACAGGAGATGGGATGGATCTACTTGTTCATGAATGTGAAAAATATTCTGTTGAGAGCCCATTCCTGTTTCCGGATAACGTAACTACAGACCAGCCGGAAAGGCAGGTCATGGCTGAAATTATTCGTGAGAAACTATTGTGGTGCCTGGATAGAGAGATACCCCATGGAACGGCTGTGGAAATAACAAAATTTTCGGAACGTGAGAATGGGATAATTGATATTGATGCAACGATATACTGTGAAAAAGCAAGCCATAAAGGAATTATTATTGGCAAGCATGGTGATATGCTGAAAAAAATCTCTTCGATGGCACGAACCGATTGCGAACGGTTTATGGGGACACGTGTATACCTGACCACTTGGGTGAAACACAAGGATAATTGGCGGGACAATGATTTTCTTGTCCGCAATTTTGGGTACAGAGAATAATTACCATGAGTATCTTTGCCGTCTTTGGCAATAACTAAGGACGGAGGGATATAGATGGATTCTCAGTCGCTATGGCAATTATTTATTGAGACCGGCGCACCGGAATTATATTTACTGTATAATCATGCACGAAAGATGGAGGATACCAATGTATTTAATAATCCGGGGCCTGGTACTGCGGATTACAGCCTACAATGATACAGACAGCTTTTTAACCGTGCTTACCCATTCTCATGGTAAATTGACTGTAAAAGCAAGGGGGCTGCGTAGAAAAAACAGCCCACTTGTTGCGCCTTGCCAACTCCTTGCTTATTCGGAATTTACATTGTTTGAGTATCGCGGAATATATACGATCAATGAGGCCTACTCTTTGGAATTGTTTCATGACTTGAGACGTGATTTACAAAAACTGGCTCTTGGATCATATTTTGCCCAAGTGTCAGAGGTCCTTTCTCAAGAAGATATACCGAATCCGGAATTGCTTTCACATGTGTTGAACAGCCTGTATGCCGTTTCGAAACTTGGCATAAATGAACGTAAGGTGAAGTCTGTTTTTGAACTTCGATGTGCCTGCTTGGCTGGTTATACCCCGGACATACATGGGTGTTTTAAATGCGGTGAATTATTTCCAGATAGGTTCGATATTACAGCCGGAAAGCTTGAATGCGCTGGCTGTAGAAGTGAACCCTTATCCGGTATTAGAATGCCGCTTACCCATGGCGTTTTGCAGGCTATGCGTTATGTCTGTAGCTGTGAAGAAAAGCGGATGTTTTCTTTTGAGGTGGGGGACGATACGCTAAAGTGTTTATCTCATATTACAGAAAGTTATCTTATTACGCAATTAGAGAGAGGGTTTTCTACCCTTGACTTCTACAAAACTTTACTGGTAGAAAATATCGATGTTACTTAGGAGCAACCATGTCTGATTTGTATCAAAAATCACAAACTAAACTTGAGCTGGATCGGGTGCTTGCAATGCTATCGGACTGTACTGATAGCGAAGTGGGGAGAATCGCATCATTACGTCTTTGCCCCTCATCAGATATTGAAGATGTGCAGAGATTGTTGAATGAAACAACTGCAGCCTTTGATCTATGTACCAGAAAGGGAAACCCCAATTTCTCCGGCGTGATTGATGTTTCGGAAATCATTGAACGGGCAGATAAGGGTGGCATCTTGCAACCGGCAGAGCTTTTGGCAGTTGCCGGTGTTTTGCGCTGCGCACGTGCTGCAAGAGAGTACGCAGAATGTGAAGATGATATTACTGTATTGGACCCCTTGTTTTCCCTGTTATTCTCCAATAAACACCTGGAACAGCGTATTCTAAGCGCAATTATTTCTGAGGAAGAGATTGCAGATGCTGCCAGTACAGAGCTTGCTGACATTCGACGACATATTCGCTTGCAGAGTTCTAAAATTAGAGACAGTCTGCAAAAGGTCGTTTCCTCGCCTGAGTATAAGAAATATCTGCAGGAGCCAATTATAACGATTCGCCAAGGTCGATATGTTGTACCGGTTAAAAGTGAGTGTAAGAATGATATACCGGGGCTCGTCCACGATGTTTCCGCAACTGGGTCCACTTACTTCGTTGAACCGATAATGGCTGTAAATGCTAATAATGCTTTGCGAGAATTGAAGCTCCAGGAAAAGAAGGAAATTGAGAGAATACTCGCAGAATTGTCCGCAGAAACAGCGGTTTATCGAGAACCGATAATTCAGAACGTAGGCGTGCTGACTAAGTTGGATGTCGTTTTTGCGAAGGCAAAACTTGCTTACAAGATGAAGGCTTTACCCCCGCTTACAAATACGCACGGTAGAATCGAGCTTAATAAGGCTCGTCATCCCCTGATTGATACAAAGTCAGTTGTGCCTATTACTGTACGGTTAGGATCGGATTTTGATACAATGATTATTACCGGACCAAATACCGGTGGTAAAACAGTTACTTTGAAAACAATTGGGCTTTTAACATTAATGGCGGAATGTGGTCTGCATATACCGGCGGGGGATGGCAGTGTTATATCTACGTTCGGACAAGTGCTTGCCGATATTGGAGATGAGCAATCCATTTCCCAAAGTTTATCTACCTTTTCAAGCCACATGCGCACAATTGTGGATATTGTTGGAAATTGTGATGACAGGACATTGGTGCTTTTTGACGAACTTGGCGCAGGAACGGACCCAACAGAAGGTGCTGCACTGGCAATATCGTTAATAGAATTTTGCAGAAAAATGGGTTGTCGCGTAGTAGCTACAACTCACTATGCAGAGTTGAAATTATATGCCATGCGTACATCTGGTGTCATGAATGCATCTTGCGAATTTGATGTAAACACGTTGCAACCAACCTACCGATTGTTAATTGGAATTCCAGGAAAATCAAATGCGTTTGCTATATCAAGAAAACTAGGACTACCAGAGCATATCTTAAAGGATGCCGGGGACCTTGTTGGACAGAATAACAGAGATTTTGAAGATGTATTGAGTCAGTTGGAGCAACAACGTCAGCGAATGGAGATGGCACAATCTGAGGCGGAACAACTTCGCTTGGAGACTGCTAGAATTAAGCAACAGAACGAAGTCTACAGTGCACAACTACGGCGCGAAAAAGAACGTGCTTTGGAAGATGCGCGACTTCAGGCAAGGCAGATTCTAGAGGATGCCCGAAGAGTTGCTAATGAAGCAACAGAGGAGATTAAAGCACTAAAGAAGCAAATCTCTAATCATGCTGACATACACGGGATCAATCAGAGACAGTCGGAATTGCGCAGAAAACTGAATGACGAGGAGGACAAACTGCGATCAAGGCATAGAAGTGAGGATCGTCCTATACCTAGTCGTCCAATCATAGTAGGAGATACGGTTGAATTGTTGAAGCTGGGGACAAAAGCCAGTGTGATTGGTATAAATAAGGATGGAACCTATCAACTCCAAGCCGGTATATTAAAAATAAATGCTAGAGCAGAAGAAGTATATTTGCTTGAGTTTGAAAATTCAATCAAGCAGAAGCAGACTCGTCCCGCACATTCAGGCAAGGAATTGAATCTTGCTACAATTGCCCCGGAAATTGATTTGCGAGGTATGGATAGTGTGGATGCTGTTTATGTTTTGGAGCGGTATCTGGATGAAGCGATGCGTTCAAGACAACAATCGGTCCGTATTATTCACGGAAAGGGAACCGGCGTTCTGCGAGCTGCGGTCCATAAATCTCTGCGGATGAATAAATTTATCAAAAAATTCCGTCTTGGCCTGTACGGTGAGGGTGAAGATGGCGTTACAATTGTGGAATTTTCGTAGAAAAACGGAAAATAGTTGACTTTTTTTACGGATTTGTTATCATATAAGAAAGGTCACAGGACCACAACGAT
>JAZRMP010000035.1:0-4525 GCA_045647705.1 Faecousia sp. | reverse complement strand
TGGGCATATTTGCGCCTTCGCAAACTGCGATACAGCCGTTGGCAACCAGTGCCTTTGCATCGTCGATGAGCAGTTCGTTCTGGGTTGCGCAAGGCAGTGCGATGTCACACTTAACGGTCCAAACACCCTTGCCCTCGTGGTAAACGGCGTTGGGACGGGCAGCGGCGTACTCGGTCAGACGGGCACGCTTGACTTCCTTGACCTCACGCAGCGTAGCCACATCGATGCCGTCGGGATCGTAGATCCAGCCGGAGGAGACGGAGCAGGTAACAGGCTTTGCGCCCACCTGCCATGCCTTCTGGATGGCGTAGGTAGCAACGTTGCCGGCGCCGGAAACAGCCACAGTCAGGCCCTTCAGCTCCTTGCCGTTGCACTTGAGCAGCTCCTCGGTCAGATACAGCAGACCGTAGCCGGTAGCCTCGGTACGGCCCAGAGAACCGCCGTAGCTCAGGCCCTTGCCGGTGAGCACGCCGCCCTGATATGCACCGCGAATGCGGCGATACTGACCGAACAGGTAGCCAATCTCACGGCCGCCCACGCCAATATCACCTGCGGGAACGTCCTCATCAGCACCGATGTAGCGGTACAGCTCGGTCATAAAGCTCTGGCAGAAACGCATGATCTCCTGGTCGGACTTGCCCTTGGGGTCGAAGTCAGCACCACCCTTGCCGCCGCCCATAGGCAGACCGGTCAGGGCATTCTTGAAGTTCTGCTCGAAGCTCAGGAACTTCATAACGGACAGGTTGACCGTGGGGTGGAAACGCAAGCCGCCCTTATAGGGTCCAATGGCACCGTTAAACTGGACACGGTATGCATTGTTCACATGGGCCTGCCCCTGGTCATCCACCCAGGGGACGCGGAACATGATGACACGCTCGGGGGTGGTCAGACGCTCCAGCAGTGCCACCTTCCGGTACTGCTCCTCGTTCTTCTCGATCACGGGGCGCAGGGACTCCAGCACCTCCTCCACCGCCTGGTGGAACTCGGGCTGGCCGGGATTCTGCTCAATGATTCTCTGTTTGATTTCGTCAAGATAACGCATAGGGACTATCCTCCTAATAAAAATCTGCTCCTATTTTAACAGATGATTTTCCGCTATGCAACTATTTTATGACAAAAATAGGTAACAAATTGCAAGTCCAACAAGAAATACTTTCATGTCAATTTCTACAAAGCCCGGCTCTTTCAGGATTTTTTGCAATTTTGACGGCATTTTTTGCAACAAACGCAAGTAATCCTGCGTTTTTATGCCCCCTTTACTTTTTGCCCGCTTGCAGGTACAATAAGAATATAAATTCCAATTTGCCGGGCAGCCTGCCGTATAACATCGTAGGGGCGTGCATTGCACGTCCGCAACGGACGACCAATGGTCGCCCCTACAATTTCTGACAAACATGCTCACTGATAAATAGGAATTGGAACAACAGGAGTGTGATCCTATGAAGAAATGGATGTACAATGCTTGTATCGTATTTTTTGTACTGGTGCTATTGATCAGCGCAGGCTTTTTGGCTTCGTATTTTATTGACTCCTACGCCCAAAGCAATCGCTATGACGAGCTTTCCTCCCTCCGGGAAACGGTACAGCCCCGCCCTCTGCCTACAGAATCAGGCCAGGAGGATGCGCCTGCTCCCACAGAGCCGGAAACCGTGGAGATCACCGACCCAAAAACCGGTCAGAAGCGCACTATCCTCAAGGAATTTGCGTCGCTTTACGCCATGAACAGCGACTTGGTCGGCTGGCTGACCATCCCCGGCACCCCCATCGACTATCCGGTGATGCAGACCCCGGACAGCATTGACTACTATCTTTACCGCAACTTTGACAAAGAGGACAGCAAACGGGGCTGTCTCTATGCCCGGGAGGTCTGCGACGTTTTTGCCCCCTCAGACAACATCACCATCTACGGCCACCGGATGCGGGACGGCAGTATGTTTGCCCGGCTGGACAAGTACATGGAACAGGCGTATTTTGCGGAAAATCCCTATCTGTTCTTTGATACCATCGAGCAAAAACATACCTACAAAATCTTGTCTGTGTTTTTGACCACCGCCACCGTGGGGCAGGGATTTAGCTACCATACCTTTGTGGACGCAGACGACAAAGAGGAATTTGACCAATTTGTGAACCGGTGCAAGGACCTTGCCCTGTATGACACCGGGGTGGAGGCGGAATATGGCGACAAGCTGATCACCCTGTCCACCTGCGAATACTCCCAGACCAATGGCCGGCTGGTGGTCGTTGCCAAACGGATGGCATAAAAATAATGGTAGGCACTTTCGTGTCTACCATTATTTTATCCCTTCAGCGTTATGCCGCTTATTTTTCTGCCCGCTCGTGCTGGGTGCCGAAGTAGAAGCTGACCACCATGGAGATAATCACCATAACGTTGTCTGCCGTAATGCTGCCCCGGAGGGCAAGAATGGTGAAGACCCCTACGACCGTCAGGGTAACGATGGTCTTAACTTTAATCAGTGCTGCCAGATTCTCCAAAAATTTATTCATGGTTCCTCCCTGTAAATTCCGATTTGCCGAGCAGTTTACTGCTTGTCATTCCGAGCGGACCCTGAGCGAAGCCGAAGGGGTAGTCGAGGAATCCGTAATATCCGGGAAAGAGAACGGATTTCTCCATGCGCCTAACGGCTTAGTCGAAATGACATAGGGTGGGACGAACTGCCCGATAAATGGGAATTTGTTGGTCAAAGGTTAGTTCTCAATTCTTAATTATTTTCAATTCCCCTGCTCCAAGGCAGCCAGGCGGTGATGGATGGACTTGATCTGCTCCTCCATCACCGGCACCCTCTGGGCAAAGTGGTTATGCGCCCGGACCTCCCGGGTCAGTTCCTCCAGGCGGGTATCCGTAACCGCCTGGGATATTTTTACGGTCTGCTCGTTTTTCCGGGCGGTAGCGAGGCAGGTAATCACCACACCGGCAAGGCTCAATCCTCCGGTAATCAGCGCCACCAAAATCGATTCACTCATTTGTAGTCCCCTCTTGATCTGCAAATTCCGATTGGTCGGACTGTTCGTTTGTCATTTCCATCGGACCCTGAGCGAAGTCGAAGGGGTAGTCGAGAAATCCGTAATATCCAGCAAAGAGAACGGATTTCTCCACTCGACTTCGTCTCGGTCGAAATGACATGGGTTGGTGCAAATTGCCCGATAAACAGGAATTTGTTGGTTATCGAATAATTCTCAATTACTCCATGCCCAGCAGCTTGCGCCAGGTTTTGTTCCGGGCGGTGATCTCTCCGTCTGCCACACAGCCATTGGCGCGCTGGAATGCCAGCACTGCTGTGGTGAACATGGGCCCGGCGATGCCGTCCGGCTGACCAACCTGGGTATAGCCCAGGGCCGCCAAATATTTTTGCACCGGCTTAACTGCCGGGTGGGTGTCATTCTTCTCTGCCGACAGGGTTACGGTTTTGGACAAGGTCTCGGGACCGGCAATGCCGTCCACCGCCGCGCCGCACACCTCCTGGACATCCCGGATGAACTGTTCCCGGGAATAGGCAGCCGGGGTGGTCTTTTTGGTAAGTCCCGCCACCTTCGCCACTGCCTCCATGGTGGCGAAGCCCACCTTTCGGGAATAATCCTCCTGAAGAATTACCGGCACATCGGTGGCAGAGTCCATAAAGCCATATTCTATCAGCACTGCCGGCATATAGGTCTGCGCCAGAGAATCAAATTTCTTCTCCTGCAAGGGCTGACTGCGGTTACCCTTTAAGCCACCTGCGGCGATTACTGCCTCGTAAATGGCATCTCGGTATTTCTTTCCCTGGGCACTGCCGGGGTAGCTGAATGCTACCACGCCGCCACCGGAGCCACCGTTAATACCGGCATTGTGGTGCATATCGATGTACAGATCCGCGCCCCACTTATTTGCCTCGGCAGTCCGTTCCGGAATGTCGATAAAGGTTTTGCCCGTAGGATCGTCGGTACGAAGGAGCTGCACACCATCGTACTCCAAAGCTGCCCTTGCAAAGTGCTCAGCCACACGGTCGTTCAGAACCCATTCCCGGGTTTGATTCTTGTCCAGGCTCGCAGGCACCCGCTTACCCGGGGTGTCCAGGTAGTGTCCTGCGCAATATGCGATCTTAAACATTTTCAGTTTCCTCCTGTCTTTGTCTTGCTGCTTCTTCGATGATAGCGAGCTCCTCGTCCGTTATCTCATGCCAGTTGTCCGGGCTGTCATTCTTGCCAAGATAAACCTCCTTGCTATAGGCTTCACCATTGGTAAGTACATGACCTTCGGAGGCCGTCAGCTTCGTGATTTGGATAGTAGATTTAATCATGCTAGTGTCCACCCCTTTTCTGTTGCGATTGCCTTTTCGGCATCAGTCAGCTTTGCCAGATTTTCTGTGCCAAGTGTAACTACCCACAATGTACCGCTTGTATCTGTGGTCTTATCCTGCAAGGCATTGACAATACTTATAAGGCTTTCGTGGTTAAGTTTCGTAGACCAATGCACATCGAAACCGTTCTTCCCAAGAACACCCTCAATAATCAGTTCTTCAAGGGATTC
>JAZRMP010000034.1:0-7652 GCA_045647705.1 Faecousia sp. | reverse complement strand
TTCCGATTTAACAGGCAATTTACTGCTTGTCATTCCGAGCGACCAACGGGAGCCGAGGAATCCGTAATACCTTGTAGGAGAACGGATTTCTCCACTCCCCTTCGACTTCGCTCAGGGTCGGTCGAAATGACATGGGTTGGTACAAACTGCCCGATAAACAGGAATTTGAAAGGGAGGGAACATCCATGGAGCTAAAGCATATTGCTGCCCGGGAAGGGCGATTATCCTCTTTTCTGAAAGAGGAAATGGCTATGTCCACTGGGCTGATGAATCGGCTGAAGTGGCAGGACAAGCTGTTCGTCAACGGCATCTGCAGACATACGGACTACCCGGTACAGCCCGGAGATGTGATCACCGTCCCTCTGGATGAACCCACCCCGGAATACCCGGCAGAGGACGGTCCTTTGACGGTTCTTTATGAGGATGACCATATTCTGGCAGTGGACAAGCCGGCAAGTATGCTGATCCACCCCTCCAGAGCCGCTAATACCGGCACTCTGGCTAACCGGGTACTGGCACACTATCAAAAAACCGGTCAAAGCTGTGCCTTTCATCCCCTGACCCGGCTGGACCGGGACACCTTCGGCATCGTTCTTCTGGCAAAAAACGCCCACATCCACGCACTGCTGAGTGAAAAACAGAAAATTAAAAAGACTTACCATGCCCTTGTCTGGGGCGCACCGGATGCTCCGGAGGGAATTATTGACGCACCCATCGCCCGGCGTCCTCTGCCCAGTCTTTTGCGTTATGTAAACCAACAAGGCAAGCCCTCCCGCACCCATTTCCGGGTATTGGGGACTTTCGGACCGGTAAGCCGACTGGCATTGCTGCCCATCACCGGACGGACTCATCAGCTCCGGGTCCACTGCGCCCATAAAGGCTTCCCTATTTTGGGCGATCCCCAATACGGCAGCCGGGAATCTATGGAATATTCCTTGACCCATGGGCTGAAATCCCAGCTTTTGTGTGCCAAGACGCTGGAATTTACCCACCCGATCACCAACCAGCCCATGTGCCTTACTTCTCAGATGGATGCACTGCTATAACATCCGATTTGCCGCTCCCTATAGCGCGACAAATCGGATTTTTGATTTTTTCACTTTTTTGTTGCTATTGAAAATTTTTATAGTATGATAGGCTTGTAGAATTTGGCAACCAAGGAGGTAATATGCTATGATTTCCCTTGTCCCTAGTGTGAAAACTCTGGAACAGAAACCGGGTTTTCTGAAGAAGAATGCTATTTCCTTCACCCCGGGCATTCATGACAACCGCCTGTATATCGCTTTGGAAAAGCTCCCCCAGGATGCTGACGGCACCCCTTTAACCATTGCCATTTCCGGCACAGAGGGCGAGGGCTACCGTCTCCGGATTGAAGAAAACGCTATCGCCATTGCCGCGGAGAGCCCTGCCGGCGCATTCTATGCAATTCAAACCCTGCGGCAGATTTTCCGCAGCAGCCAGGTCCCCTGCCTGTATATCGAGGACAAGCCGGACTTTGCCCACCGGGGTTTCTACCACGATGTTACCCGGGGAAAGGTGCCTACGCTGGAATCGGTCAAGGAACTGATCGATTTAATGGCTTACTACAAGCTCAACTCCCTGCAGCTTTATGTAGAGCACGCCTGCGAACTTGCTGAGTACGGAGATCTGATTTATTCCACCGGCTACTTAACCAAAGAAGAGATCAAAGAGATCGACCGCTATTGTCAGGAGAACTTTATTGAGTTTATTCCCTCCCTATCCACCTTCGGCCATCTTTACGAGCTGCTTGAGCGGGAGGAATACAAGCACCTGCGGGTACTGAAGGATTACTCCGATCCCAACTTCTGGCGGGGCAGAATGCAGCATCACACCCTTGACCCCCGCCAGCCCGAGAGTATTGAGGTGGTCAAGAGCCTGATCGACCAGTATATCCCCCTATTTACCAGCGACACCTTCAACATCTGCTGCGACGAGACCTTCGATCTGAAGCAGTTGGCAGAGGAAGGTTATGACGTGGGCAAGCTCTACTGCGACTTTGTCAAGCAAATCATCGACCATGTGAAGAGCAGGGGCAAAAAGGTTATGATGTGGGGCGACATTCTGTTGCAGTATCCGGAGCAGATCGCTGCGCTCCCCGAGGACACTTGTTTCCTCAACTGGTTCTACCGTCTGGATCCCCCGGAGGAAAATGTTATCCGCTTTGCCCAATCCGGCAAACGGCAAATCGTCTGCCCCGGCACAACCACCTGGAACCGGTTCTGCGAGGCTGTAGATGTCGAGGAAAACAACATCTGCCTTATGGCGGAGTATGGCTACAAGCATGGTGCTGACGGCGTGCTGAATACCAACTGGGGCGACTGGGGCAATCCCTGCAGTGTGGAGCTTGCCATGTATGGTATGCTTCTGGGCGCGGAGAAATCCTGGTCTGTGGGCACAGAACTGTCTGACGAATTCCGTGCAAAGGTCAACGACCTGCTGTATGAAAACGCCCGGGGTGTCCAATACCTGACGGAGCTGAGCCGCCTGCAAGACCGGGTCAAATGGATGCGTATGTGCAACCACTATTTCCACAAACGCTACCAGACAGAACCCAAGCGGATGCCTGTGATCGAGGAAGATATTCAGAACATCCAGCGAGATTATCAGTCCTTCGTGGAACGGTTGTCTGCCGAGCAGGAATTTGCGCCGGAGTACCGGGCAGAAATGCTGGTGGCTGCTGAGGGTATTTGTGTTATGGCAGAGCTGTACGCCAAGGACCGGCAGCCGGATCTGGTCAGAGTAACCGATACCAAGCAGTTCTTGCAGAATTATCGAAAGCTCTGGACCCGCAAAAACAAGGAAAGCGAGCTTCGCAATCTGGAGGAAATGTTCTCCTACTGTGAAGCAAACTGATCCATTTCAACAAATTACACAAAAAACACAGGGTGCAGACCGGTGTTCCCGCCAAAGGCCCCCTTTACACAAGGGCGGCTATCCTCTGCGGCGGGATTGGGCATAGTTAAAGCTTTTTGGAACCCCCAGCCGGGCTGGGGGTTCCTTGTGCAATAAGCGCCGGACCAATTTTGTTGGTCCGGCACTTTGTTTAGGTAAGGATGATGCCCTTGGGGGCGTTGGTGATATGTTCTGTAACCCGGCAGGCAAGACTGTGATCGTAATAACGCTCTATTTCAATCTCATATTTGCCGAAAATGCAAGTAAATTCTTTTGCCAGCTCCTGGGCTCTGAAATTATGGCCCTGGGCCTTGGCGATCAGAATATCTGCCCAGAGGTCGCAGTATTCCGCATGGCGCAGCAGCAACCGCCAGGACACCGTCTGGGGCCGGGTGGGCATATTCATGTGGGTACTGACCAGCTTGCGCTCCTGGGCACACAGATCATGGATCGCCTGAAGCTGGGGAACCCGGTCAGGGTCATAGTAGGCAGAAATCGTCCGGTTCTTGGATTTTTCACCCTCCATGTAGGCAAAGTCAAAGGCATTGGTGATCTGGGTCAGCAGATCCAGAGCCTTCTGCCAGTCCTTGCCGTAAATATGGCTGTAGTAATCCGCCTTGACCGCCTCAAAATCACAGTCCCGGTCCATCAGTGTCTCCGCATAAATGTACACAGGGAAAGCATTGGGCCAGCCGCTTCTCTGGGAACCGTCCTCCACATAGCCATCAATGCCGCATAGCTTCAATGCGCGAATGTCCTCATACAGCCGCCTTGCCAACGCCTGGCCGCCGGGGTCCAGATATTGATGCCGCCAAAAATGGTATTCGTAAGAAAATACCGGGCCGGGCCAAACCTTTTTCCACGCCTTCAGGTAAGCAAGGGTATCTTCCGCAGAAGACGGCTTTTCCCAGTTGTTCCGTACATAGGGCTTGGGCTCGGGAGTTACCGTCTCCTCGGTAATGCTGGAAGTGTAGGATCTTGTGATCGGGGCATACAACAGGGAGAAACGCTCCGGATTGTTGATGGTGATTTTCTCCGGGGCAAAAACAGTGTCCAGATACGCGATGAACACGATCCGGGTGTCCAGTCCCCGGGCAGTCAATGCCTCGTCGATGTCGTTCATCATCATCACATACCAGTCCGAGGGAATCATCTTCTGACATTCCTCGCACTCACAGTGGTTATTGGAACCGTCGGAGAGCCACACGTGCAGGTAATCGATGTTCTGATGGGTCAGGGCATATTCCGCCACTTCTTCCGCCACCGCCTTGCGAACATCCGCCCGGGACATACACAGGTTGGTGAAGATAGGCATATTCCGATAGAAGTCCCGCTTGCCGTTTAGCATCGCCAGAACGGATTTCTGTTCCTCGGTAAACCCGGAAATATCAAAGTTATCATTCCGGATGCCGTTATTGGCAGGGAAACCGAAGGGGCGGCAGGTCCAGCCGTGGCCAATGTCATGGAACATCAAGCCCCGCTTGGAGATTTCTGCCTCACACTGCCGTTTCCACTGGAGAATCTGCTGATCGGAAACCTCCTCAGAGGGACGGTTCTTCTCGTTGTGCAGGTGGGAGTAGTAGCGGTTGTAGTAGCCCACAGGCACAAACCACTCCAGCATATACACGTTCATTTCCAGCTTGGCGTAGTATTCGGCACATTCCAGCATGGCAGTCTGGGTCTCGCTGCCCTCGTTGCAGAAGCCACGGAACCGATGGTCTGCCAGCTTGTGGTACTGCACGCCTTCAATGTCCTTCATGGGAACATAGTCGCCGTCAATGCCGGGATAGAGCCATCGGCAGCCATTTTCCCGAAGCAAACGGTAGACGGAGAACAGAACGCTTCTGGGGTTGGAGCCGGCAAGAATGCCCCCTTGGGCGGTGGTATCCACATGGATCACATCGTCCAGCCGGGGATCCTCTGCCTCATTGGGCAGACCGAAGTCCTCCAAAAGGCCCAGACGGAAACCGTCTTTCGCCTGGGGGTCATAGCGGATCTTTACATCGCCGGCCTCGGGCATCATCATACGCAGATATTTTTTCAGTTCCTCTGCGGCGTAATCCACCACATGGTCAGCGCGCATTTTATAAATCGTAAACATACGCTCCTCCTGCATTGGTATTTTTTGTATCATACCATACAGAATTTCAACTTACAATTCAAAACCGCAAGGATTTTAAAAGAAATTGAAATTTATCAACGGGCATTCTTGGGTGTGTTCCTAAAAAAGGAATCACCGTTTTTTTAAGTTCCCCAGCAGCTCCAGCACCATCCGGCAATGCTCCCGCTCCCGGTCTGCCAGTCTGGCAAAAACCTGACCGTACTCCGGGTCGGCGGAACGCGCCTCATACTGGGCTAAGCACCGCATCTCCCTGCCATAGCACCGGCGCAAAAGCTGCTCCGGGTCCTCCTGCGCCGGAGGGATTGCCTTGACCGCAGGGCGGGTGCCGGTAAGTAGGGTGTAAATTCCTTTAAGACATGCAGTATGGGATTGCTCATCTTCGTACATCCGACGCAAAACAGCACTTTCCTTCCCTTGATACCGGCGGGAAAGCTGCAAATAGATCGCCGCATCCGTCCATTCCTGGGCGATCAGCTCCAAAAGTCCCTGTTCCCGTTGGACCGCAGGCGTGCTCGTCTGAACCCGCTCCCAGACCCGGGCTGCCTTGGCAGGATCAATTTTTTCCATAAGATCACTCCCTTAAAATATCGTATATACCAGTATATTCTCCACCGGGAGAAAAAAACCTCCCTTCCTGTCGAACCTTTTCCAATTTGTGGGGCAGTTTACTGCTTGTCCTTGCGAGCGGAGCAACAGCATGTTGCGAAGCCGAGGAATCCGTAACCCCTTGTGGAAGAACGGATTTCTCCACTCGTCTGCGCAATTATTAGTGGTATGCTTGCCCCCGGCAAGCATTGGTATTTGTGATTCGCTGCGCGGAGCACCACGGTCGAAATGATATAGGGTGGGACGAACTGCCCGGGAAACCGGAATTTATCAAAATACCCCTTTTCTTTTTCGTTCATTTGTGCTATTATAAATTCAGAATGTACCGGGAGGTCTGCGCTATGGCAAGAACAACCGATAAGGCCCAGCTAATTCTGGATTTTGTAAATCAATTTGTGCAGGAAAACGGCTTTGCTCCCTCTGTGCGTGAAATCGGTGCGGCCGTGGGTCTGCGCTCCACTGCCTCTGTCAGCTATCATGTGCAACAGCTTCAGCAGCGCGGCCTGCTGCTGGCTCCCGGCAGCAAAGGACGGAAACGCAGCATTGTAACCGCCCAGCGTCCCGGTCAAATCCCGGTGATCGGTGTCGTTACCGCAGGTCAGCCTATTTTGGCTCTGGAGAACCGGGAAGGCACTATGGCGTGGGACGGAGATCCCGGATGCTTTGCCCTGCGGGTCCGGGGCGACAGTATGATCGGCGCAGGCATTCTCAGTGGGGACAAGGTAGTAGTGCGTCCCCAGCCCACTGCCTCTGACGGTCAGATTGTTGTAGCACGAATTGGGGACGAAGCCACTGTTAAGCGTCTTTCCCGCCGAAACGGTCAGGTATGGCTGCTGCCGGAAAACCCGGATTATGACCCCATTGACGGCAGTGAAGCGGAGCTTGTCGGCATCGTCAAAGCGGTGGTTCGGGAATATTGAGTAAAAAGAGGTGTTTGCACACCTCTTTTCTTATTTTCTATGAAAACATCACTGCAAAACAGGAAAAAAATGAAAAAAATAATTGCATTTTTCTGGCGCGCGTGCTATACTATCTCCGCATTAAATGAAAAATGTCAAAATAACGGCGGCGAAGCGCCGCCGGCAATTATGAAAGGGGTACACAAATGTCTCATAAGTATGTTTACCTGTTTACCGAAGGCAACGGTTCCATGCGGGAGCTTCTGGGCGGCAAGGGCGCAAACCTGGCAGAGATGACCAACATCGGTCTGCCTGTTCCTCAGGGCTTTACCATCTCCACCGAGGCCTGCACCAAGTATTACGAAGACGGTCGCATGATCAATGCCGATATTCAGGCTGAGATCATGGAAAACGTTACCAAGCTGGAAGCCATCACCGGCAAGAAGTTCGGTGATAAGGAGAATCCTCTGCTGGTCTCCGTTCGTTCCGGCGCACGGGCATCCATGCCCGGCATGATGGACACCATCCTGAACCTTGGTCTGAACGAGGATGTTGTCAATGTTCTGGCAACCAAGTCCGGCAATCCCCGCTGGGCATGGGACTGCTTCCGCCGCTTTATCCAGATGTACTCTGACGTCGTCATGGAAGTGGGCAAGAAGTATTTCGAGGTCCTCATTGATGAGATGAAGGAGCGCAAGGGCGTTACACAGGACGTGGAGCTGACTGCTGACGACCTGAAGGAGCTGGCTGGCCAGTTCAAGGCTGAGTACAAGTCCAAGCTGGGCACCGACTTCCCCTCTGATCCCGTGGAGCAGCTGATGGGCGCAGTAAAGGCTGTGTTCCGTTCCTGGGACAACCCCCGTGCTAACATCTACCGCCGCGAGAATGACATCCCCTACTCCTGGGGCACTGCCGTTAACGTGCAGTCCATGGCATTTGGTAACATGGGCGACGACTGCGGCACCGGCGTTGCCTTTACCCGTGATCCCGCTACCGGTGCCAAGGGCCTGATGGGCGAGTTCCTGACCAACGCCCAGGGCGAAGACGTTGTCGCCGGCGTTCGTACTCCCATGCCCATCTCCGAGATGGCTGACAAGTTCCCCGAGGCTTTC
>JAZRMP010000033.1:0-21084 GCA_045647705.1 Faecousia sp. | reverse complement strand
AGGTGTGCATTTTTATTTCGGTAAAAATGCATGCCCGTTTTCGCATACCTGTCGGTAAAGTGGAAGTTTGTGTCGCAGCAAATGGGGCTGTGCGTTTTTCGTGCGGTTACTTTGGTAGCCGCACTTTTTATTTTATGAAATAAAAAGAAGGGGTGTTACGGTGAATCATTCATTGCGAAAATATCTGGAACGGCGGTCAACAAAAGAACTAGATGCCATATTGCGCTATTTGGTGAATAATTATGTTTATAGGCCGGAGGATGCAGTGAGAGAAATTGTTGCGATTCTGGAAGAGAGGGAAAAGGACATAAAACCGGAAACTACCCCGGACAGGCAGATATAAGGTGATCCACAGCGATCCGGATGCCTTCCATACGCAGCCTGCCGGCAACGCCGGAAAAAGGATTGCCTGCGGTGTAATTTGCAGAGGGCGGTAATAGTAACAGCACCATCTTACCCAGATGGTGCTGTTTTGCGAAAACCCTATTCTTTGTTTACTCCCTCAATATTCATATTCAAAGGCGGCGTTTGGTGATTCAAATTCCAACAGTGTGGTATCACCGTCGGTAAAACGGTAGTACACCTTGCAGGAGGGGTGTTCGTGAATCGTTCGCGTCATGGCACCGCTCACAGGTGCTTGGAGGGGGTGCCCCGGAAGACCCAGTTGTATAACAGTCAGGCATAAACCACCCTGCCGGACAATAACCTCGCCATCTTTGATTTTCACCGCTTTCGCCCCCAGATAGGTGGCAAGGCGGTACTCTTTTCCGTGGAGCAGAACGATCCCGATGACCCCGGTAAAGTGAAATCTACCCAAAGGAATATCTGCTACCGACAGCATCAATGCTCCCTCCGGGAAACTGCATTGGGTCCAGACATATTCCTTGGGAAAGGAGTGCCCCCGATCGCCTTCCAGATAGCCCACGGCATTTTGAAATACATACGGAACACCGTTGACCCGGATTTCCCCATCTACCCGGTGGCGCATACTGGAAACACTGTGCCGGCACTGCATAAAGGGAACGTATTGAAACGGCCCCATAATGTCATACCGGATGGGCGTAAAGGCACCGAAGCGGACAGCCCCCTCCACACGGAAATTGGGCGTATGCATATCCAGCGACACGCCCGCTTTCCCAAACCGATTGTAGCCAATACAAATTTCGTCCCTGTTCTTTTTTAAATCGTCATAAGGAAATTGTGCGTGGAATGCGTTTGTATCGGTAATCAACTGGATCGTGCAGAAGTTACCTTCTCTGGTCTTGTGAACAGAGGGGATCACTGCCAACGTCTGATTATCAGACTGGCATCGGTAATACCAACCGCAAAAGTATTCACGCATATAAAATCCTCCAAAACGAATCTGGAGAATAGGATTCCCATATTGGCAGGCACTTTAGCCAGTAAAATGCGGCGTTTTGGAAAGTTTCAACAAAGCAACCTTGTGTATAGTAGGTATATTCTTCGGGAGGAAATGGAAAAATAAGCACATCACATACCGACAAAACTGTCGGTTACTTGAAGGGAGTGGTGTGCTTGTTCAAGCACGAAAAAGAGCTGTTTCACCCGGTGGGGATCGAGCGTCCCAATCCCCAGTATGCGGCACTGCTGCAGGAGCAGTTGGGCGGCGGCAACGGTGAGTTGAAAGCCGCTATGCAGTATATGTCCCAGAGCTTCCGCATCAAGGACCCCAAGATCAAGGACCTGTTTCTGGACATTGCGGCGGAGGAGTTGGGGCACATGGAGATGGTTGCCCAAACCATCAATCTGCTCAACGGTCATGATGTTGGTGCTGACCAGGTAAATGCCGGAGAGATCCAGAGCCATGTGATTCTGGGGCTGAATCCGGGACTGATCAATGCCTCGGGCTATTCCTGGACGGCAGATTATGTAACAGTAACCGGCGACCTGTGCGCGGATCTGTTGAGCAATATTGCCTCGGAGCAACGGGCAAAAGTGGTGTATGAGTACCTGTACCGCCAAATTCACGACAAGAAGGTGCGGGAAACCATTGATTTTCTGCTTAACCGTGAGGAGGCGCACAATCAGATGTTCCGGGATGCCTTTAACGAGGTGCAGAACACCGGCTCTAACCGGGATTTTGGCACCACACAGGCGGCGAAGATGTATTTCTCCATGTCCGACCCCGGCCCCAATGCCTTTGCGGGGAATCCGGTCGAGCCCCCAAAGTTTTCCAACCAATGACCTGAAAATACCCGGGATGAGACAGATATGCCTCATCCCGGGTGTTGTTATTGCACGCCGATCATCCGTACTTCGCAGGAGATCTCCCATACGGCGGCGTTGCCTTTGTATATGCCGTTTGTTTCCGTAACCGTTACCTCTGTGGTGTCCGAGGCTTCTTCCTATATAGAAACGTCGTTCTACCATTGCAAAACTGAAAAGTAAAGACAACCAATAAGCAGATCAAAGATATTTTTATGACTTACCGCCGGGAGGTCTTGTCTGCCAGGTCTGCATAGACCGGCGTTGCCAGACCAAAGCCGCCGGACAGGGTAAGAATTTGGCCGGTGGCATAGGCGGCCTCATCGCTTGCCAGGTACACCACTGCCGAGGCAATTTCCTCCGGCAGTCCCATCCGTCCAAGGGGGATATGCCGCAGGAACAGATCGCGAAAATCGTCGGTCAGGTGTTTCTTTACGGATTCGGTGGCAGTCATGCCCGGCAGTACCGCGTTGCATCGGATATTGTGCCTAGCCTCCTGAACGGCGATCAGCTTGGTCAGATAGTTGATTGCCGCTTTGCTGGTTCCGTACGCCACTTGGGAAATGTCCGGAACGATGCCGCCTACCGAAGAAATGTTGATAATGCTGCCGCCGTGTGCAGCCATGTGCCTTGCGGCCGCCTGACTTGCCATAAATACACTTCTCAGGTTCAGGTTGACCGTGTCCAAAAACACGTCTGCATCTGTATGGGCAAAATCCAGATCCTTGCCCGGATTGGATGTGCCAAAGTTATTGACCAGCACATCAATGCGTCCGGCATCCTGTACCACAGTTTCCACCATGGCGGCAAAGGTTTCCGGTTTGGTTGCGTCATTGTACACACAATTTACCCTTATGCCCTCTGCTTGTAGCGTGCGGGCGAGCTGCTGGGCGCCCTCCATATTCCGGGCAGCCATATAGACGGTAGCCCCCTCCTTGCCGCACGCCTTCACACAGGCAAGCCCAATGCCTCGGGTGGCGGCGGTAATCAGTACGACCTTATCCTGTAATCTCATGGTGTTCTCCTTTGTTTCGGATGTTAGGCAGGAAGCAAACAGCCCCGATGCCGGCGGCGACACACACCAGCTCTGCCGTTGCCAGTGTGCGGATAGAACGGACGGCAGCTTCTGCCGCCCCGGTTCCCCCTGCCACAAGACCGGTGATCCGGTTGGTGAACAGGGGGACAAAGACAGCCACGCCGAAAGGTGCGGCAAGATCCCGGAACAGACCGTATGTTCCGGTCCCAGCACCTGCTTCCCGGGGGGACACCCCGGATAACGCCACTTTCATAAAGATGGTCCCGTTCCCTCCAAGACCAAAGCCCAGGATTCCAAGAGAAAGCATCAACAGGGCAACTGGGGTGGCTTCCGAAAACAGAAACAGTATACTGCACCCGATTCCTGTCAGCAAAAGGGAGCCGGTGAGCACATGCTTTGGCTCAAACCGGTCGGCAAGGGGACCTAAAATCACAGCACCCAGGGACATTCCCAAGTACATAACAGAAATGGCATAGCCGGAAATGGCGGTGTTATTCGGCAGGGTGTAGTTGACAAACACAATGGTGTTTGTCATATTCGCCTGCATAAGTCCCTGGGTCAGAAACAGGGCAAGGACGCTGAAAATAAATGCGCCCCGATTCATAAAGCTGCCGGGCAGGATGGGATGCACAGCTTTTCTTTCCACCGTGATAAGTCCTGCCAGACTGATTACCGCGCCAATCAGGACACCTACAAATGGGGCAGAGGTACCCCCAAAGTTTTGTCCAAAGGATGGTACGCACAGCAAAAGACTGAAGAAAACCAGCACCAGACCGGCACCAAGGCCGTCAAAATCATGCAAAGGCTGCCGCCGGTCGTCGGTCTTTCCGGGGGTGAGGATGCACCCAGCAAAGGTGGCAACGCAGATTGCCGTACATATCCAAAGCATGGTGCGCCAGCCGTATGCAGAGACAATCAGGCTGCCCAGCGTTGGACCGAAGATAACAGAGGCACTGGAGATGAGCATATATACAGAGAATCCCTTTGCCACTTGGTTAGGTGGAAACCGGGTGGCGATATATGCCAGGATTACCGGACTTATGGCGGCGGTACCGATGCCTACGATAAACCGGGCTACCATCATAAATACAAGGGAGTCAGCCAACGCCGACAAAATGTTTCCCAGTGTAAAAACAGCGATTCCCAGAAGCAGGGTGGTTTTGCGCCCGATTACGTCGCCCACTTTTCCGAGAATGGGGGCGCAGGCGGCAGTGGACATGGCTTGCGCCAGAGCAGTCCAAGTGGTGTTATTGTAGGCGATCCCAATATCCTGCACAAAAGCCGGTCCCAGCACAGTGGAAAATCCGCCCACGATGCCGATAAGGAAGGCACCAAGGGCATAGGGAATAAATCCTTTTTTATATGCGTTGCTTTGTTCCATATTTTGCACCCCTTTTGCGGTAGTATGCCCTGCCGGAGATGTATTATTTACCTGCCTTGGGACACACTTTTTATACAGAGGAGGAGAGTTATGAAACAAACATTTTATATTTGCAAGCACTGCGGCAACATTATTGCCATGGTCCGGGATAAGGGCGTTCCTGTCTACTGCTGTGGGGAGAAGATGCACCGGATGGAGCCGGGTACGACGGAAGCATCCGGGGAAAAGCATATTCCTGTCTATGAGGTGAAGGACGGAACGGTCCATGTTACGGTAGGCTCTGTGGAGCATCCCATGACTCAGGAGCACTATATTGAATGGATCTGCCTGGAATCCGAGCACGGTATCCAGTATGCCCATCTGGATCCGGATGATGAGCCAAGAGCAAAGTTTGCCCTTTGCGATGGGGACGAAGTCCGGGCAGTCTACGCATTCTGCAATCAACACGATCTTTGGAGGAATTGAATTATGTCTATGATCAACAAGGAAATTTCCGATTTTCGCACCTACGCATTCCACGAAAACGATTTTAAGTTTGTGTCCAAGGAGGATATCTTAGGCAAGTGGACCGTGTTTTTCTTCTATCCCGCGGATTTTACCTTCGTCTGCCCCACGGAGCTGGAGGATCTGGCGGATATGTACGAGCAGTTCCGAGAAATCGGCTGCGAGGTGTATTCCGTGTCCACCGATACCCACTTTGTCCACAAGGCATGGCACGATGCCTCCGACCGAATCAAGAAGATCAACTATCCCATGCTGGCTGACCCCACGCATAATATTTCCCGAGATTTTCAGGTGCTGATCGAGTCTGACGGTCTTGCCGAGCGTGGTACTTTTATCATTAACCCCGAGGGTAAGATCGTGGGCTATGAGGTGACTGCCGGCAATGTGGGCAGAAATGCCGAGGAGCTGCTGCGGAAAGTTCAGGCATGCCAGTTTGTCCACGCCCACGGCGACCAGGTGTGTCCCGCTAACTGGAAGCCCGGTGCCGAGACCCTGAAGCCCAGTCTGGACTTGGTGGGACAGCTTTAATGGAGAATTTATATGATGTGATCGTGGTGGGCGGCGGCCCTGCTGGGTTGACTGCCGCCTTGTACCTTGCCCGGGCGCAGTACCGGGTGCTGGTGTTGGAAAAAGAGCAGTTTGGCGGTCAGATCGCCATTACCCATGAGGTAGTCAACTATCCCGGCATTGCAAAAACCAGTGGAAAAGATCTGACCAATACCATGCAAAGGCAAGCAGAAGCATTTGGCGCGGAGTTTATGGTGGCAGAGGCCACCGGGTTTGACCTGTCCGGGGACATCAAAACCGTTACTACCAACTGCGGGGATTTCCGATGTTTTGGGGTACTGCTGGCTACCGGTGCCCACCCCAGAACTGTGGGATTCAAGGGCGAAGAAGAACACAAGGGACGGGGCGTTGCCTACTGTGCCACCTGCGACGGCGAGTTTTTCACCGACAAGGAAGTGTTTGTGGTAGGCGGCGGCTATGCTGCGGCGGAGGAAAGTGTATTTCTCACCAAATTTGCCCGGCACGTAACCATCCTCATCCGGAAAGACGATTTTTCCTGTGCGCGCTCCGTGGCACAGCAGGCAAAAGACCATGAGAAGATCACGGTTCTGACCAATACGGTGTTGGAGGAGGTATCCGGTGAGAATGGGCTGACCTATGCTCGGTATAAAAATACCGTTACCGGGGAGGTAACGGAGTATAAAAGTGCGGAGACCTTTGGCGTGTTTGTTTTTGTGGGTTATGCGCCTGCTACCGAACCGGTCAGAGGTGTGGTGGAACTGAACGAGCAGGGCTATATCGTAACCGACGGGTCCCAAAAAACAAGCGTTAAAGGTGTGTATGCGGCGGGAGATGTATGTATTAAACCTTTGCGCCAGGTGGTAACCGCCACATCAGACGGTGCGCTTGCAGCAACGGAACTGGAAAAATATGTAGCTGACTTGCAGCGAAAGACCGGTTTGCGTGCAAAGGCACCGGTACAAAACCGGGAGAATACCGACGCACCTGCGGAAATAACAGAAAGTGGCGACAGCTTTTTTGACGGGCAGACCCGGCAGCAACTGGAAGGGGTGTTTGCTCGGATGGAAAGCCCTCTGTTGCTGGAGCTCTGTTTGGATGCGCGTCCGGTATCGGCAGAACTGGAACAGTATATTACCGCCATGGCGGAACTGTCTGACAGACTGACCGTTTCGGTGGCAGACAGGCAGGCTTCCAGTCAGGAGGCACCCTGTGTCCGGGTGTGCAGAGCAGATGGCACCCCAACCGGCTTGGCATTTCATGGGGTCCCCGGGGGACATGAATTTACGTCCTTTGTGTTGGGATTGTACAATGCGGCAGGCCCTGGACAGACCATTGAGGAGGATGTAAAGCAGAAAATTGCAGCCATTGCAGAGATTACGGATATTAAGGTCTTGGTAACGCTGTCTTGTTCCATGTGCCCCGATACGGTGGTGGCGGCGCAAAAGATTGCTGCGGAGAATCCCCATGTAACCGCCCATGTATATGATGTCCTTCACTTTGAGCATCTGCGGAAGCAATACAATGTTATGAGCGTACCATGTCTGGTCATCAATGGGGAAGGTGTGTCGTTTGGACGAAAGAATATCCGGCAGATCCTGGAACTGCTGGAGCAGCACTGACTCCCTGCCAACTTCCCGCCGGTATCTTAAAATGGAAGAAACCCCGGTTTTGCACCAGGCAAAACCGGGGTTGTTGGCAGATGGGGAATATGGGGGCTATGCTGTTATACATAGATCAAAGGTTAGAGTAAAATATCGTGGGGGTACTTGTCCACGGCATCATAAATACTGCGCAGGAACCGTTTCATAACGGCGGAAAGCTCCCGGTCGTTCCGTTTGATCCAGATAATATCGTAGGACACGGAATAATCAGAGACTTCCAGGCATCGTATGTCGGGATAGGTATTCAGATCATTGTCCTTGGGATTGACATGAAGACCGATATGATAGCTGTTTGTCTCCGCCAGAATGCTGTAGCAATTACCGCTATCGTTAATATGCAGTTTTCCCAGACAGGGATATGGGGAGGGGGAAGGAGATGCCGGGGGCTGCAAGTTAATATCCGTTATTTCCGTCAACTGGGGCTCGTCATATAAAACCCGATAATATGGGGCGAGCTCATGCAGCGCGACATGGTTGTCTTCCTTATGATACAATGGGCTGTGAGGACCTACCATACAGCAGTTGGGCAGAGAGCAGATCATGTAATAATCCAAACCCTTTTCCTTTAGAAATTGCTCTTTTATGTTGCGGTAATATGACGGCAGGGCAATAATTCCCAAATCCGCAGTGCCGTCAATTACATCCTGACATATTTGCTTCCGTGTGGTTTGGGTATAACGGAAGTTCCGGGGGTTGTCGTTGAGGGCAATAAACTGCTTTGTAAAGATATTTGCAACAAACTGCAAATGGGAGCTGGAAACGGTAAGGTGGTCAGAGCCCGGCAACGGTGTGTTTGCCAGAAGTCCGTCGCAAAGTGCCAAAACCTGTCGGGAGATACCAAGAAACTTTTGCCCAAACTCCGTCAGCGTGATGCCGTTGGCTGAACGGACAAAAAGTGCTTGTCCCAGTTCTTTTTCCAGAGAGTCCATGGAGGATTGGAGGGCAGTTCTGGAAATAAATAAATTCTGTGAAGCCTTATTAAATGACGCACTTCTGTGAATTTCCAGGAACTGATGCATCTGTCTGGTGTTCATCAATAAAGACCTCCTTAAACTGTCATATTATAAATTATAGGCTCGAAAAAGGCGAATGTCAAGTTTTGGGGCACTCCATTAGGGTGGATAGGGCTGCCGCCGGCAGCTCTATTCGATATTAGTTGACGGTTTTATAGGCAAGGGTGCCTAAAGTTCCGACTTCTCAAAGAAAATGATTTATGAGATAATGTGTATGCAGAAAGCTATGTCTTTTCATGCCATGTAATTTGGTGTTGAAAAAATAATAAACAAGGAGATAGTAATTATGGCTAAGTTTAATGTCATGTCGCCGACCTCATGTATGGGTCTGGTTGGCATCGACGAAGGCGCGTACAAAGAGGCGTTCAAGTATGATCTGGATGCTGTCGCGGCAGACGCCGGTTCTCTGGATCCCGGACCTTACTACCTGGGCGCGGGTGCTCCCCACGTCCCCGAGTTCCAGATGGCAAATGACTGCCGTATCATGATGGAGGGTCTGTCTATCAAGAAGACTCCTGTTGTTATGGGTAGCGCCGGTGGTTCCGGTGGCAGACCTCATATCGACTGGCACCTGAATATCATGAACAATGTGGCTAAGGAGATGGGCAAGACCTTCAAGGTTGCCATCATCGACACCACTTTGGATAAGGAGTACCTGAAGGAGCGCTGCCGCAAAGAGGTTATCGAAGGCTGCCAGCACGACAACGTACTGACCGAGCAGATGGTTGACGAGGCCACTGAGATCGTTGCACAGGTTGGTGTTGAGGCTCTGGTTAAGGGCCTGGAGACCGGTGCTGACATCGTTCTGGCTGGCCGTGCCAACGACAACGCCTGCTTCGCTGCTCCCGCCGTTATGGCTGGTTGTGAGAAGGGCATTGCTCTGCATGCCGGTAAGATTCTGGAGTGTGGCTCCGCTTCCGGTCTGCCTAAGCCCGGTTCTACGATCATGCGTACCCCCATGGTGGCAAGCATTGAGGGTAACAGCTTTACCATCCAGCCCGCAACGGACGACTGGTACTGCACTGTTCGCTCTGTTTCCGGCCATGAGTTCTATGAGCGTACCCATCCCCAGATTCAGGCTGAGCCCGGTGGTATTCTGGATATGTCTCAGTCCTTCAAGACTCAGGTTACTGACCGTGCTGTTAAGGTTACCGGTTCTCAGTGGCATGACGATCCCAATTCCTACAAGGTCAAGCTGGAAGGCGCTCGTCTGGTTGGTTACCGTTCTCTGTTCCTGGTTACCGCCCGCGACCCCAACTTCATTGCTAACCTGGATTACGTATTTAACTGGACCAGAACCCGTATCGACAACAAGTTCGGCCCCATGGGTCTGAAGATGGGTCAGGATTACCATGTTATCTTCCGTCTGTTCGGCATGAACGCCGCTATGGGTCCCCTGGAGCCCAAGAAGGACGACTATGGCCACGAGATCGGCATTGGCATGGAGATCGTTGCTCCCACTCAGGAGTTGGCTCATGAGATCGGCTACTTCGGCAAGTACGGTATGGTTTGGTGCAACTATCCCGGCCGTACCACCATCTCCGGTAACGTTGCCTATACCTATTCCCCCAGCGTCCTGAACATTGCTCCCGCTTACGAGCTCAGCGTGCATCACCTGCTGCCCGTACCTGCGGATCAGTCCCTGTTCCCCATTCGTGTTGTGGAGGTTGGTAAATAATGAAACTTAAGGAATTAGCACCTGTTATTCGTTCCAAGAACGCTGGTCCTTTCTGGTACACCGTGGACGTAATTTTCGACAACCCCGAACTGTACGAGGCTGTCAAGAAGTCCAAGATCATCACCAAGGAACTGATCGCCAAGCGTTACAACAACATTCCCGTTGAGAACGTCAGCGACATCATCTTCTTCGATGAGGGCCGCGGCTTCAAGGTGAACATTAAGCGTCCCTACAGCTCCGGCAGTCCTTGGGATTACGATGTTCTGGGCATGCAGCAGCACGCTCCTATGCTGGACATTGAGATTCCTCTGCATAAGGTGTTCCCCTACGATAAGTAATTAAAAACAGTGTTGACAAGAGGGGGATTCGTCCCCCTCTTGTTTTTTGGTAAAAAACGTTCCTGCAAGGAGGAAATAATATGTTAATTGAGAAGAAGATTCAGGAGCTGGGCTATCAGCTTCCTGCTGCCGGTGCCGGCGATACACCCTTTGTTCAGGCAAAGCTGGTGATGGACCGGTTGGTATTCACCTCCGGCTGCACCCCCCGCTTGAACGGACAGATGGCTTATACCGGCAAGTGCGGTACAGAGCTTTCCATAGAGGATGCCCAGAAGGCGGCTGAAATCTGCCTGGTAAACTGTCTGGGAGCTGTCAAGTCCGTAATCGGAGATCTGGACCGGATTCAGCAGGTTGTCAAGATGACAGGCTTTGTCAATTCTGCTTTAGACTTTTCCGGACAGCCCAAGGTGATTGACGGTGCATCCCGTCTGTTAAAGGAGATTTTTGGGCAGAAGGGCAGCCATACCCGCAGTGCTGTGGGAATGGCAGGTCTTCCCGGAAACGCTGCCTGTGAAATTGAACTGATCGTTGAGATCGACTGACACAGAACATAAGCAGAACGCCTGGAGGGCACCCCTCCAGGCGTTCTGCTTTTTGCGTTTTGGCAGATATACCCATAGCAATATGGATACTTGATTTTTATACCGCTATGCGGTATAATCTTAGATGTATTATTATGCCCTATTATGGGTGTGTTGAATGATGGGATGTGGATCTATGCCGCTAAAGCTGCTGTACATAACAAATGATCCTGCCGTGGCACGCATTGCGGAAAAAACCGGTGTGGACACGGTGATGATCGATTTGGAAACGCTTGGCAAAGAAGAACGGCAAAAGAATATGAATACAGTCAAGTCCCATCACACGGTGGAGGACGTTGCTGCGGTAGCCGGGGTGCTCAATGGTACGGAACTATTGGTCCGGGTAGACCCGTGGAATGAGAATTCCCGGGAACAGATTGATGCGGTGCTGGCAGCTGGTGCAGCCAGAATCATGCTTCCTATGTGGAAGACCCGGGAGGAAGTGGATATGTTCCTGCGGGCAGTCAACGGCAGAGCAAAGACCACACTGCTGCTGGAAACCAAAGAGGCGGCAGAGATTCTGGATCAGGTTCTGGAGCATCCGCTTGTGGATGAGATTCACATTGGTCTGAATGACCTGCATCTGAGCATGGACCTTACTTTTATGTTTGAGCTGCTTTCCAACGGCACGGTGGAGCAGTTGTGCCGGAAGTGCAGAGAAAAAGGCATTCCCTATGGCTTTGGCGGCATTGCCCGGATCGGCGAGGGGATATTGCCTGCGGAGCGGATTGTAATGGAGCATTACCGATTGGGCTCTACCCGTGTTATTCTATCCAGAAGCTTCTGCAACACGGCAGAGGTGAAGGATATTGATCAGATTGAAAAGATTTTCACAGAGAATATGACACAGCTCCGTGGGTATGAAGGGACGCTGTCCGGAAAAACTCCCGAGGAGTATGCACAAAATACCCGCGCGGTAAAAGACTGTGTGGCACAGATTGTTAGTAAAATCAAGGAGAGCAGAGGCCAATGACACCAGAACAGATCAGGGAATTAACAGCACAATTCGGGGACACGTTCTACCTGCTGGAAAGCAGACAGTTTGCCCGGAATTTCCATGAACTGAAGGCGGCATTTACAAAGTACTATCCAAATTTTAATATTGCGTATTCCTATAAAACCAACTATACGCCTAAGCTGTGCCGGATCGTCAATGAACTGGGCGGCTTTGCGGAGGTTGTCTCCGATATGGAGATGGAAATTGCACTTCGGGTGGGCGTAAAGCCGGAGCATATTATCTGGAACGGACCTTTCAAAAATGCCCAAAAAGTGGAGCAGCTTCTGCTGATGGGCGGTACGGTAAATCTGGATTCCGCTTATGAAATTGACTTGATCCGTGTCATTGCAAAAAACCATCCGGAAAGCAAACTTCATCTGGGCATTCGGTGCAATTTCGATGTCAGCGACGGTGTGGTATCTCGGTTTGGCTTTGATATTGCCTCCGATGATTTCCGCAGGGCGTTGGGGCTGTTTGAAGAATTTGAAAACCTCCATCTTAAAGGGTTGCAATGCCACTTTGCCACCCGTCGGCTGGATACATGGAGACCCCGGGCAGAGGGCATGCTGAAGCTGATTGATCGGTTGGGCATCCTGCCCGAGCATATCGACCTGGGCGGCGGATTGTTTGGGAAAATGGCAGATTCCTTGAAAGCGCAATTTGATTCTGAGATTCCTACCTACCAAGAGTATGCCGAGACGGTGGCACCTCTGTTTGCCGAGCACTTTAAAAATGCGCCCCGGAAACCGACGCTGCTTATTGAACCGGGCAGTGCTCTGGTGGGCGATTGCATGCGATTTGCGGCGAAGGTGGTTAATATCAAAACAGTGCGGGGTAAGGCCATTGCCACACTTCTAGGCAGCATCTACAACATTAACCCTACTTTGAATACCAAGAATCCGCCCATAGAGGTGATTCCCATGGGTCAGCAGCAGGAAAACTATGCAGATCTGGATTTCGGCGGATTCACTTGCATTGAATCTGACTATCTCTATCGGCACTACAGTGGAAAGCTGGCAAAGGGAGATATGGTAGTGTTTGGTAATGTAGGTTCCTATTCGGTGGTGCTGAAGCCCCCCTTTATTCTGCCCAACTTCCCGGTCATTGATATTTCGGAGGGGCAAGTGGAGCTGATCAAACGAGGGGAGACCTTTGACGATTTGTTCCATACATTTGTTTTCTAGGAGACAGCTATGTGGCTTTCATGCAATCAATTACTTAAGCGACTGTTCGATGTGCTTCTGAGTGCTTTTGCGCTCTTGGTGCTGATTCCGGTGTGGGCGATTATCGCCGTGGCGATCAAATGCGACAGCCCCGGTCCGGTGCTGTTCGCGCAGGACAGACGCACAAAAGACGGGCGAATTTTCAAAATGTATAAATTCCGTTCCATGGTGGTCAACGCTGAACGTATGGGCGCAGGTCTTTTCAATTATGAGAATGACCCCCGGGTTACAAAGACCGGCCGCTTTCTCAGAAACACCAGCTTGGACGAATTGCCGCAGCTTTTCAATGTGCTCAAAGGGGATTTGTCCTTGGTTGGTCCACGCCCCTGCGTTTCCTACGAGCTGGGGGATTATGAAACGCTGAACAAAAAGTATAAAAAGCGTTTTCAGGTCCGTGGCGGCATTACCGGTCTGGCCCAGATCAAGGGCCGCAATGAGAACTCTTGGGATGAGAAAGTTACCTATGACAATCTATACATAGACCTGTTTCAAAAACAGGGTGTATGGCTGGACATCAAGATTCTGTTCGGAACAGTTGTAAAGGTCTTTAAGAAGCAAGACATCTATGAAGAAAAAACCGATGCATCCATGGATGACGCAGAGGCAGCAAAGCTGGCGGAGGAAGAGATTATCCGCATTGCACATTTGCCTGATGATGTGTCTGTCGGGCGTGAGGAAGGGGTAAGCGTATGAAAACAGATGTGGCAAACCGCTTTGTTTGGTTTAAGGGTGAAATTTTAAATGTAAATGACGCCAAGATCAACGTGCTGGCACCCACCTCGCAGTTTGGACTGAATGTATTCGAGGGTATCCCTTGCTACTGGAACGATCAGGAAAAGCAACTGTATGCCTTCCGGCTGAAGGACCACTATGCCCGGCTGCTGCGTTCTGCCCGGTTGATCCAGATTGATTGCCCCTATACCGAGCAGCAGTTGCAAAAGGCGTTGGTGGATGTGGTGAAAGCCAACGAGTATGATGAAAACCTCTCTGTGCGTCAGACCTTGTTTGTGGATGGTTTTGGTTCCTGGGGTTCAGCCGACCCTGTGGATATGTTTGTAGCACCTATTCCCAGAGGACGGACCAGTGCGGAGTATAACAAGAAGGGACTGCACTGCTGTGTAACCTCATGGAGAAGAATTTCTGATACGACCCTTTCTCCCCGAATCAAGTGTGGTGCAAACTACATTAACAGCCGTGCAGGTCAAAGGGAAGCACTGCGTAACGGCTATGACACCTGCCTTTTCCTCAACGAAGCAGGCAAGGTGTCTGAGGGGCCGGGTTCCTGTTTCTTTATGGTTGTTGCCGGAACTTTGGTTACGCCCATGCTGACGGACAGTGTACTGGAAAGCATTACAAGGGATACGGTCATTCAGTTGGCAAAGGCCAACGGTATTCCCGTAGTGGAGCGTACCATTGACAGGACGGAGCTGTACACCTGTGATGAGGCGTTTCTTTGCGGCTCTGCTATGGAGATTACACCGGTGCTGTCCGTGGACAGATATGTGGTAGGCAACGGTGAGGCGGGAGACTTGACCGTAAGGCTTCACAAGGCATATCTGGCTGCTGCCATCGGAAAGGATCCGGAACGAAAGGATTGGCTCACACCGATCTACTAAGAAAAGGGGACAGCAACATGGGAAGAGCATACACAGACGGATTGGTATCGGTAATCATTCCGGTTTATAATGCAGAGAGGTTTCTGGAAGAAGCGTTAAATTCCGTGCTGCGCCAAACCTATGAAAATATCGAACTGGTATTGGTAGATGACTGTTCCACCGATAATTCCGGTCAGATCATTGCCCGAATGCAGAAGGACTATCCCCAAATCCATTATTATTTACAGGAAACAAATATGGGAGCCGGTGCAGCCAGAAACAAGGCACTGGAGCTTGCGCAGGGAAGATATGTTGCGTTTCTGGACAGCGACGATATGTGGCTTCCGGATAAGATAGAGCGGCAGCTTGCTTTAATGGAAAAGACCGGGTCGCCATTTTCCTATACCGCCATTGAGATGATGGATGAAGCGGGGAATACGGTGAAACCCAAGAGAAAGCTCCGCCAGACCTGCGATTATGGGTACTTGCTGCACAATACTATTATTGCAACATCCTCTGTAGTTATTGACCGGGCGGTATTGGGGGATTTCCGGATGTCCTTGCGCCGGGGCGGGCAGGACTATGCCACCTGGCTGATGCTGCTCAGAAACGGTGCGATAGCGCGGGGCATCAACGAAGCACTGGTGCGCTATCGGTTGGTGAGTGGCTCTTTGTCGTCCAATAAGTTTAAAAGTATCCGGCAAGTGTGGGAGATTCAGACCCGGGATGAGAAGATTGGGAAAATCCCTGCGGCGTTTCATGTGATGTGCTTTGTCGGGAATGCGTTGAAGAAATATCTATTTTGACTGTTGGTCATATACCAAGGAGTAGATGATGAAAATTGCAGTAGCCGGAACCGGTTATGTCGGTTTATCAATATCTGTGCTTTTAGCACAACACAATAAGGTAATGGCTGTTGACATTGTCCCCGAAAAGGTGGAAATGATCAACAACAAAAAATCCCCCATTCAGGATGCGTATATACAAGAATACCTTGCGGAAAAGGAACTTGATTTAACAGCAACACTGGATGCGGAGGCGGCATACAAGGATGCGGATTTTGTTGTGATTGCTGCCCCAACAAACTATGACAGCCAGAAAAATTTCTTTGATACCTCTGCCGTAGAGTCCGTAATTGAGCTTGTTATCCGGCATAATCCCAATGCCATCATGGTTATCAAGTCCACGATTCCTGTTGGTTTTACTGCATGGGTCAGAGAGAAGTATCATTGCGAAAATATTATTTTCAGCCCGGAATTTCTGCGGGAATCCAAGGCACTTTACGATAATCTCTATCCCAGCAGGATTATTGTTGGCACGGATGTTGAGAATCCCCGCCTTGTGAATGCGGCAAATACTTTTGCGGCGCTGCTTCAGGAGGGTGCAATCAAGGAAAATATTGATACCCTTATTATGGGATATACCGAAGCTGAGGCGGTCAAGCTGTTTGCCAATACATACCTTGCGCTGCGTGTATCGTATTTTAATGAACTGGATACTTACGCAGAGATGAAGGGACTGGATACACAGCAGATCATCAACGGTGTGTGTCTGGACCCAAGAATCGGCACCCACTATAATAACCCTTCCTTTGGTTATGGAGGGTATTGCTTGCCCAAGGATACGAAACAGCTTCTTGCAAACTATGAAGATGTTCCGCAGAATATGATGTCTGCTATTGTAGAATCCAACAGAACCCGTAAGGATTTTATTGCTGACCGCGTTCTTCGCATGGCTGGGTACTATGGCTACCAGGAGGACAATACCTACAGCAAGGCAAAGGAAGTTCCCATGGTGATTGGTGTGTATCGCCTTACTATGAAAGCGGGCTCGGATAATTTCCGTCAATCATCTATTCAAGGTGTAATGAAGCGCATCAAAGCAAAGGGTGCAACGGTGGTTGTCTATGAGCCGACGCTTACAGAGACGGAGACATTCTTTGGCAGTCAGATTGTGAATGATCTTGCGAAGTTTAAGGAAATGTGTAACGCCATTATTGCAAACAGATACGATTCCTGTCTGGATGATGTGGCAGAAAAAGTGTATACAAGAGATATTTTCAGACGGGATTAATGTTTTCCCGAAATAGGTTTAGAGTCCGATCCGGAACCGGAAAAGAGAAATCTGGCGCGGTATCCCGGTCATATAGAAATAAATAACTGTTTTAACAGTAAGGAGTGTGCCTGTTATGGTGGAGATGGATGTAAGTAAAATAGAGAATCTGGATAAGGTATCGATTGTCATTAGGTTCTACAAAGCGATGCGTTGGTGTTGGAACCGAAAACTCACCTTGTGCGCCAAGATTATTTGGCGTCTGATTCAAATTCTGTTTGCCTGTTATATTCCGCCAACCACAGTTTTGGAGGATGGAGTTGTTATTGCACACGGTGTGGGCATCGTGATCCACCAGAACTCTGTTATTGGGCAGGGCACAGTTATTTACCAGAATGTTACTGTAGGCTCCGGCAAAGGTCCCAAGATTGGCAAAAACTGCATTTTGGGTGTGGGCTGCTGTGTCCTTGGCAATATCACCCTGGGCGATAATGTGAAGGTGGGTGCCAATGCGGTGGTGCTGGAGAGCGTGCCGGATAACTGCACAGTAGTGGGAGTTCCTGCACGAATTGTGAAAAGAGACGGCATTAAGGTCGATTAAGTAAAGGGGTAACTATGGAAAGAGATTCTATTCTGTATAAAATCAGACGTAAGGGTCAGGTTTTCGCGCAAAAGATTTTGCCGCAAGAAACTATGTGCAAAATATACTCTTGGGTGCTCTTGAAAAAGAGGGTTGATTTAAAAAATCCCAAGACCTTCAATGAAAAAATTCAATGGTGCAAAATTCATGATTTTCCCAACGATCCTCTCGTGGTGAAGGGTGCTGATAAATATGCAGTACGTGAATATGTTAGCCAGAAAGGGTTAGAACATATATTGGTCCCTCTGTTGGGTGCGTGGAGAGACGCTCGGGACATCAACTGGGACAAACTTCCGGACCGATTTATGCTTAAGTGTGCCCATGGTTGTGCCTATAATATCCTATGTGCAGACAAAGGGAAGCTTGATAAGAAAAAGACGGTTAAACAGTTAAATAGGTGGCTGAAAGAGGATTTTGGTCCATTTAATATTGAACCCCACTATTCTAAAATACATCCTAAGATGATTATATGCGAGGAGTTTTTGGGGGAGTGTATAACGGACTATAAATTCTTCTGTTTTCATGGGGAGCCGAAGTATTTATATGTCTCTAATGACCTAATTCATGACAGACAGGCGCAGATTGGCTTTTTCTATCCAGACGGCAGTAAAATGCCTATGTCTAGGGATGATTATACAAATCTGGAGACGATTGAAATACCGCCGTTTTTTGAGGAAATGAAAGAGGCGGCAAGGCGTCTTTCAGAGGACTTTAAATTTGTACGTGTAGATTTCTTTTTGTCGAACGGGCGTTATTATTTCGCAGAATTGACATTTACACCGGGGGCGGGCATGATGCCCTTCAATCCGGATGAATTTGATCTGGAATGGGGCAAGCAGCTTAGACTGGAAGGATTTGATGACTAATAAAACCGCTCCACCGGATAGGGGATAATATGAGAGTTTTAATAGTACTGGATAATTTGTCTTTGGATTCTGGCGTGTCTTCTGTAGTGATGGGTCTTTACCGCAATATAAAAAATGTGCATTTTGAGTTTTTAATATTTAAAGAAGACGACCGTTCCTATGCTGGAGAAATAAGGGAAAGAAATGATGAGCTACATCTTTTAAGAAATCCGTTATTTCCCAAGACAATACTTCGTGCTGTCGTCGAATTGAATAGCTTTTTTAAAAAATCTGCGACAAAATATGATGCAGTACATCTGCATACGCCAACCATCGCTGCGTTTACTTTGCGGTATGCCAAAAAGTACGGCATACCCAATCGGATAATTCACAGTCATTCCTCCATGACATCCACCAACCCGGTGAAAAAAGTGCTCAATCAAATTCTCACCCGCAATATCACCCGCTACGCCAATCATTACTGGACTTGCTCGGATAAGGCGGCGGCATTTCTTTACGGTGAGGATTTTGTGAAGACCCACCCGGTGGAGATGGTGTACAACGGTGTGGTGCCGGAAACGTATTTGTTTGATGCAAAGATGCGGGCGGAAATGCGGGACAGGCTGGGTCTGCAAGACAAGACGGTATTTTGCCATGTTTCCAATTTTAGCCCCATTAAGAATCTGCCCTTTCTGATTCCTGCTATAAAACAGGTAGTAAAACAAAACCCCCAGGCCAAATTTCTGTTTGTAGGGGATGGTCCTGCAAAAGCAGAATTTGAGGCAAAGCTGCAATCAGAGGGATTGCAGGAGAATTGCCTGTTTGTGGGCAGACAGTCGGATGTTTTGCCCTATTTACAGGCATCGGATGCGCTGCTGCTGCCTTCACTGAAAGAAGGGTTGCCGGTTACGGTTGTGGAGGCACAGGCGAACGGTTTGCCCTGCTTCATTACCGATACCATAACCCGCCAGTGCGATGTGGGCGGTGTAACCTATCTGCCACTGGAGCCGGAGGCATGGAGCGATGCGTTGTGTGGTTTCCGGGCGGATACAGAGGCGCACAGAGAAGAAACATCCCGCGCCTTTGCAGATTCCCCCTTCAACATTCGGACGGAAGCGAAGCGGGTGGAGGGGCTGTATCTGGATATGACCCGGGCAGAAAAGAATTAGAACATACCGGAAGGAGTGGGTACCGTTGGTGCTCCGGCTGAAACCGTTTAACTTAAATAAATCTAAGGATAAGACCATTTTCTTAGGCAGGGAATGGCTCTCTGTGGCAATCTTCTTTGCGCTTGTGGTAGTGGGCTGCCGTTTTTCCTCCAACCTGTTTTTGTTGGTGGCGGCTGCCTTTGCTGTGTTCACGATTTTGCGCTCGAATACGGAAAACGCCTTTTACTGGGCGTTGTTCCTTGTGCCAAACATCCGGGTGTTTGATGACTTGGGTGCTGAATTTTTGGTCAATATCATACTGGCACTGCCTATTGCGGTGTATTTTTTCCGGCAGGGGACCCGCCGGATCCCGGCGGTGGCGGTACTGGGAAGTGTGGTGCTGCTTCTTTGGGAAGTGCTGCATTACGCTGTGTTGGAGGAGTTGGAAACTTTCCCCAGCACGATAGGCTGGGCACTGAATGTATTTCTGTGCATTTTGGTTACGGCAGATTCCCGGGTGAAGCTGCGAATAAACGATGTATTCAGTGCTTTTTCTACCGGAATTATCCTGTCTGCCGCTATGTATCTGGCAGCCGGTTTGGATACGATTCCCAATATTATTGACACATTGGACCAAAATACAAGATTTGAAGCATTTGCCAGCGACCCCAACTACTACTCTCTGTATATCTGTTTGACCATTGCTTGTGTTTTGAATGTAAAAGGACACAATATCTATAAGTTTGCTGTTATTGCGTTGCTGGCGGGAATCGGCCTTTTAACAGCGTCAAAGATGTGCCTGCTCTTGATGACGGCAGAGCTTTTTCTAATTTTTCTGCAATTCTTTAGCCGCAGAAAAGAGAACCGTGCAAACAGAAAGTTTATTGCATGGTTGGCAGTAGGCATGGGTGGGCTTTTGTATACGTTTAGGAAGTATGTCTATGTTTTTGTGGACAACTTCTTTAGGCGGGCAGGTGCTGCGGGGACCCAAATTACTGACCTGAATAAGCTAACGTCAGGCAGGTCAGGGATCATGGCGGATTATATGCAAATCCTTCTTAGTAATGTTTGGTGTCTGCTTCTGGGCTATGGGTTTAAGTACCATGAGCATCTGGGTCAGGTGGATGAAGCCGGTGCCCACAATACCTATTTGGATATGCTCTTGGCTTGGGGCATTATTGGTACAGCCATTTTCTTGGTTATTATGTATCTTTGGACTCGCGCTTATCGGACAAGCCGGGGAATTAAGAGACTGTCGGTGGTAAAGCTGATGCCTACGCTGGTTCTTTTGATTAACTTTATGGATTTGAGCTGTCTGTCTGCGGGTATGTTTCCCTTTGTACTGGCAGTGGCATTTATCCAGTGGCTCCCAGATTCAACCGGACAATCAGATATGTAGAAATGTATTTTCAAAGAGATCCAGGTGAGTTCTACAATGCCTAATTTTGAAAGCTTGATAGGAAAGTGTGAATACTATGGTTCAAACCGGGGAGCTTTTGCTTGCGCTAATTAAATACACCATCACCGGGGAAGTGCCGGCGGCAGAACTGACGGCAGAGCTGTCCGGGGAGCGGCTGGAGCAGGTGTTTAGCCTTGCCCAAAAGCACGATGTGGTGCCTATGGTGGCAAACGCGCTGT
>JAZRMP010000032.1:0-21953 GCA_045647705.1 Faecousia sp. | reverse complement strand
ATCGCTTCAGGCTTGTTGACGCCTTCTTTTAAGGTGTAGAGTACAATGTGCTTGACCATAATATTCTCCTTTATGACTTCAAGGAACGGATTAATCCGTTCCCTTCGGCATTTACTGGGGTAATTTGTAAAAATACCGGGGCAGGATTGCCCCGGTATGTATGGGATAAATTACTCCTCGGTGGTCTCCTCGGTGGTCTCCTCAGCGACTTCCTCAGCAGCCTCTGCGGTCTCCTCCTCGGTCTCCAGCAGAGCACGGATGGACAGAGAGATACGCTTGTTCTCAGCGTCCACATCGGTGATCTTGACCTTGACATCCTGGCCCTCAGCCAGAACATCCTCGGGCTTGCCGATGCGCTTGTCAGCGATCTGGGAGATGTGAATCAGGCCGACAACACCGGGCAGGATCTCAGCGAAAGCACCAAAGGTCATCAGCTTGACAACCTTAGCATCGCAGACATCGCCAACCTGGTAGTTGGTCATGAACTGATTCCAGGGGTTCATCTCAGCAGTTTTGTAGCCCAGAGAGATCTTACGCTTCTCGGGGTCAAAGGAGATGACATAAACATCGATCTCGTCGCCCACGCTCACAACCTCAGCAGGGGTCTTGATCCGGTTCCAGCTCAGCTCGGAAACATGAACCATGCCGTCCACACCGCCGATGTCAACGAATGCACCGTAAGAAGTCAGGGACTTAACAGTACCATGGTACTTGGCACCCTCCTGGATCTCAGCCCACAGCTTTTCCTGCGCAGCCTTGCGAGCCTCGGAAGTAACCGCACGGATAGAGCCGATCACACGACGGCGTGCGCGGTTGACCTCAGTAATCTTAAGTCCAACAGTCTGACCCACCATACCGGTCATATCGCCACCCTTGGCAACACCGGACTGGGATGCGGGAACAAAGACACGAATGCCCTTAATATTGGCTACCAGACCACCCTTATTCTCTTCGGTGATGACACCTTCAACAGTGGTCTTCTCTTCGCACCAAGTTGCCATATCGTCCCAAACCTTCAGGCCATCCAGCTTCTTCTTGGAAAGCTGGCAGGTGCCCTCCTGGTCATTAACGCGAACAACAAACACCTCGATCTCGTCGCCAACTTTGAGGATGTCCTCGGGCTTGACGGAAGGATCGTTGCTGACTTCGTCATAGGGAATGTAACCGGCGTGCTTGGTGCCCAGATCGATCTGGACTTCGGTAGCACCGATACCGGTAACGATACCTGTAACCTTATCTCCTGTATTTAAAGTTTTGATGGACTGCTCGAGAAGCTCGGCAAATGTCTCCTCCTGCACAGCCTCAACATTAGTAATTTCGCTCATAGTCTTGTTGACCTCCTTTATAATCCACGCCGGAGTTGACGCACCGGCCGTGATTCCAACAGCATTTGCACCGCGAAAAAAATCGGGATCCAATTCCGACGCATTATCCACCAGAACTACCCTATCGCAATGCTCCCGACAAATCATAGCGAGGCGGCCCGTGTTGGAACTGTGGGTGTCTCCTACAACGACCATGGCTTGACAAATCTTACTCAATTCTGCCGCTTCACTTTGCCGGGATTCAGTAGCTTTACATATTGTATCAAAGATTTTCAAGTTAGTAAACTCTTTTTTTGCAAAATCAGCGCACGATTTCCACAAAGATTCTGTGGAAGTGGTCTGACAAACCATGCAAATTGGCAAATTTGCCCTATCTGTAAGCGTTTCTGCCCACGCCTGCAATTCTCCAAGGGACTGAAAAACCTTATATTCATCACACCAGCCGGCAATCCCCTCTACCTCCGGGTGGTCCGGCGTGCCAATAATCACAGGCAGCCGGCCTTCCTCCCGGGCATTACTAACAATGCCGTGGATTCGCTTAACGAAGGGACAGGTGGCATCTATAATTTCCGCGCCTTGCTGTTCCAGTGCCTCACAGACCCGGCGGGGTACCCCATGGGAACGGATGATTACCGTGGCCCCGGGCTTTGCTTCTTCCGGAGAATTGATTACCTGAACGCCCATTTTTTCAAAGTGCTTAACTGCATGGCGGTTGTGAATAATGGGTCCAAGTGTAACCACCTGTCTGCCTTCTCTGACCGCCTGTTCCACCAGCTCAACTGCCCGGTTGACACCAAAACAAAAGCCAGCACTTTTGGCTACCTTGACGCTCATACAGAAATCTTCTCCAAAACAATCTTTTCAATAGCAGCCAGAACGCCCTCAATATCCAGCAAAGAGGTATCAACCAAAACAGCATCCTCTGCCTGCTTCAACGGAGCAATCGGACGATTGGTATCCTGATGATCTCTCTGTTGAATATCTTTGAGCGTCTGCTCATAATCTGCCTGCTGTCCTTTGGCAAGCAGTTCGTCGGTACGCCGCCGGGCGCGAACCTCTGCGGTAGCCGTCAGAAAAATCTTCACCGTTGCCTTGGGCAGCACCACAGTGCCAATGTCCCGTCCGTCCATGATTACATTGTGTTTTCTCGCCACATTTCTCTGCATATCCAACAGCATATCCCGAACCACTGCGTGGGCAGAGACCAAAGATGCCTTCTGGGAAATATCCTGCGTGCGGATCTCATCGGTAACATCCATACCGTTCATTATCATGTGCTGCTTACCGGTCTCATCGTATTCGATGCCGATGGTCAACTCGTCAATGTAGCGGCTGACACCATCCACATCCTTGGGGCTAACACCCAGCAGATCCAGAAAATATGCTACCGTGCGGTAGATGGCGCCGGTATCCACATAGTGATAACCCAGTTTTTTTGACAGTGCCTTTGCAATGGTACTTTTACCCGCACCGGCAGGACCGTCGATGGCGATAGAATATGTCTTTGCCATAATCATACCTCTTTCGTAAAATCAATCTTTCTGCCGCAGTTTGGAAAGGGCTGCTGCTTCCCTGTTGTTGACTTCTTCTGCTGTCAAACCCAACCGGGTCCCCACCTGCGCCGCATCCATAGGCAATCCACCCTCAAGACCATAGCGCAGGGTCAAAAGCCGGGCATCCTGTTCCGAAAGCCCGGATAGAAGCTCTGAAATCCTCTGGCGCATCTGGAAATAGGCAGTATCCTCCACGGCCTGCTCCTCTTCCTGAGGAATATCCGCCTGTTCCGGTGCTTTGGCACGCTGAAGACTTCTGGCATTTTCCAACATTTCTGCCACGGCCGCCGTCTCCGCCAAAGACATGTGCAGACCTTCTGCCATTTCCACTAAAGTAGGGTTGCGTCCCAGTTCTGTCAAAAGTTTTTCGTCTACCGCCCGATAATCCTTTGCTGCCCGGCAAAGCCTCTCACCCATACCGGAAACCTTTGCCTGAATAATCACAGCTGCCGCAAGATACTGACGGAGCCACCAATCGCAGTGCTCCTGAAAATCCCCTCCGGCGTAGGTCTGGATTGCTTGCCACAGACCAAGGTTCGCCTCCTGTATCAAATCCAGAAGAAGCACACCTCTGCCCACATACTCCCCTGCCAATGCAGCAACCGGGCCGAACATGGTATTCGCCAGACGATAGGCAGTTTCCCCTTCTTTATCCTCCATCTGCTGTGCAAGCACTTGGGGATCTGGGCACACCGGCAGCGCCGCAATTTCCTCCATATAAAGCCGCAAAGGGTCGTTTTCCTCCAAACCTCCGGGCAGATCGCCGCTTTTTACAAGCCGTTCCTCCAGCACCAGCCTATCTGCCGTCTCACCCAACCCCAACACTTTGGGAAGTGTTGTTATGTCCAAGGTAATTCGGTTTTCCGTCATCGTGTCCAAAACACGCTTTAATGTTTCCTCATCGGTCCCTTCCAACCGGGCCAGCAGCTCCGCCGCCGGGAAGGGCTGTCCGGGCTGTACCCCCTCCGGGAAAAGCACATCCGGTTCGTCGAAGGTAAAATCCCAGTCATTCATTTAAAAAGTCCTCCAATCCCAAGCCGGCACCCAGCTTTTGCAGCTTCACCATTGCCTGCCGTTCAATCTGCCGTGCCCGTTCCTTAGACACACCCAGAATACGACCAATCTCCTCAAGAGAACGACACACGCCGTCTTCCATACCGAAATGCAGCCGCAAAACCTGCCTTTGACGGTGGTTCAGCATCCCTAACAGAGCATCCATTGTCTGTTTCAATTCCCGACGCACCAGCTCTTCCTGGGGCTGTGGTGCGTGAACATTCTCCAGCAAGGACTGTAGCGCATCATTATCCTCACACCCCGCAGGCGCATCCAACGAGCAAACCTGGGGCAAAAGCTGTAGCAATGCCTCTACCTTCTCTACCGGGATACCAATATGCTCTGCCAGTTCCTCCGGGGCAAGCTCTCTGCCCTCGTCCTTCTCCAGTTCTCCCTTGATCCACAGCATTTTCCGAATCCGCTCCATAGTGTGCAGTGGCACACGGATGATACCGGCATGGTTGATAATGCTGCGGCTGACACCCTGTCGAATCCACTTTGTAGCGTATGTAGAAAACTTACAGTCGTAGGTATAGTCAAACTTTTTGGCGGCCGCCAGAAGGCCAATACTCCCCTCTTGGATCAGATCCAGCAGTGGCACACCGCGCCCGGCATATTCCCGGGCAATGGATACTACCAAGCGCAAATTGGAATTAACCATCGTGCGAATGGCATCAGGATCCCCCTGCGCGCACTTCATTGCCAGTTCTCTCTCCTGTTCCGGAGTCAGCATGGGATAGCGCCGAATCTCCCGCAGGTATTGGCCTACATCATCCTCATAACTTACCGGGGCAGTGTTCTCTTTTTTAAGAAGACTGTCTGTCATGTTTTCTTTCCTTTGCTTTCTTTGAGCTTGTCCCGGAACGCCAGCAAATCATCGTCGTTGTCTACACGTTTCGCCTGGGTCGCACTGCGGACCGTCCGGACACAGTCCTTAAAGGCAGTTTCGTTCACCGGTCCTGCCTGCTGCTGGCAAATACCGGATAAGTGAGACATTTCCTCCGGTGTCAACTCTGAAAGAACACCTAGACTGATCTGTAGTCCCTGAGCATGTCGGGTACGCATCTGATCGTATACCCGACCCAGCAGGGGTACAGAAAATTGTCCCCCTGTCAGATTTTCTGCCAGATCCAGCAGTGCCGGCTCCTGTAGTGCCAAAGCAATGATGCCCTCCTCTGCCACAGCAGACCGGACATCGTCATAGCGGATCGTGCGGCTGGCAGGCTGTCTTTTTCTTACCGGTTCCAGATTTATCTTTTCCTGCTTTTTCTTTTCCCGGGCGATGCGCCGTTTATATGCCTTTTTAATCTCCATATCCATAGCCTCAAAGCTGATTTTGCCAGCTTCCGCTATCCGGTGGCCATAGACCTCCCTCTGAACAGCGCTGCCCAGCGTGCAGATTAGTTCTGCCGCCTCATGGATAAACTTGATCCGCTCGTCATCCACCTTGAGATCATACTTTTTGGCGATGGCACTGAGCTGATATTCCACTCGATTGGAGCATTCCTCCAGCAAAAGCTTAAACCGGTCTGCGCCAAACTTATGAAGAAATTCATCCGGATCCTTGGCATCCCGCATTTGCAGAACTTTCACCTGGAGTCCTGCACGCTCCAGCATAGGGATCGCCCTCTGTGCAGCGCGCTGACCGGCTTCATCTCCATCGTACGTCAGCACTACCTGTTCTGTATAGCGGCTCAGCAGTGCCACCTGTTCCTCGGTCAGTGCAGTCCCAAGGGACGCCACCGCATTGTCAAAGCCATACTGATGGAGAGTAACTACATCGATGTTGCCTTCTACCAAAATGATATTTGGCTGTTTTGTTTTCTTGGCAAAATTCAAACCAAACAGGTTCTTACGCTTATTAAAGATTACCGTTTCATTGGAGTTAAGATATTTGGGTTTAGAATCGTCCAGTACCCGACCGCCAAAACCGATTACGTTCCCACGCACGTCAATAATGGGGAACATCAGGCGGTTACGAAAACGGTCATAGACACGTCCATTTTTCTCGCCTACCAAATCCGCATCGATCAATTCCTGGTCGGTGTAGCCTTTTTTCTTCATGGCATCCACCAGACTGTTCCAGGAATTAGGTGCAAATCCAATACCGAAATTGGTAACGACCGCCTTGGTCAATCCGCGTTTTTGTACATATTCAAGGCATTCTGCCCCGGCAGGACTGTAAAGCTGGGCATGGAAAAACCGGCCCGCTTCCTTCATTAATGCCCAAAGCCGCTCCTGTTTGCGGTAACGGCTCTGGTACTGCTCATCCTCCGGCACCGCCATACCTGCCCGTTTTGCCAGTGCGCGAACCGCATCCGGGTAGCTCAGGCCCTCGATCTCCATGGTAAAGTTGATGGCACCGCCGCCCTTATGGCAGCCAAAGCAATAGTATATCCCCTTATCCGGTGCCACAGAGAAAGAAGCAGTCTTTTCCCCATGGAACGGACAAAGGCCAAACATATTACTTCCAGAACGCTTCAGGCTTACATATTGTCCGACCACATCCTCAATGGGATTTCGGGCAATCAGTTCATCAATAAATGAAGGGGGAAACGCCATGGGTCCTGCCTCCTTTCCTATCTTCTAATTATAGCATATCATCCCCGGACATTCCAGCCATTGGGAATAAAAAGCTCCGTATACTTGTCCACTGCGTAATTATCGGTCATACCAGCAATATAGTCGCAGACCGTCTGCTCCATGCCGTCGAAAGACAGTTGCGGCTGATAGTCAGCAGGCAATGCCTCCGGGTGATAAAAATAGTAGTCATACAGCCGCTTAAGCATATCCTTTGCCTTGATTTCCTCTCCCTTTACCTCGTGGTTAAAGTAGACATTCTCAAACATAAAGGACCTCAGGTCATCCAGTGCCTTTTCCACCTTGGGAGAAAGGCGGATTTGCTGTGCCTCCTGGGAGGTTACGATCATATCACACACCAAGGTGTCGATCCTCTGGCTGTGGGTCTGCCCCAAAATCAAGGTGATCTCATGAGGAATATTGGCATCGGTCAACACCCCTGCACGGAAGGCATCGTCAATATCGTGATTGACGTAAGCAATCCGGTCTGCCCACCGGACAATCTGCCCCTCCATCGTCTCAGGAACCCGGCTTCCGGTATGTCCAAGAATCCCCATCCGGGTCTCATAAGTAAGATTCAGCCCACGGCCACCGTTCTCCAGAACATCCACAACCCGCAAGCTCTGCTCGTTATGCCGAAAGGGTTTGCCAATGCACTCAGACAGAGCCCCTTCTCCTGCGTGTCCGAAGGGAGTATGTCCCAGATCATGGCCCATGGCAATGGCCTCAGCCAGATCCTCATTCAGACGCAGTGCCCGGGTGATCGTGCTGGCAATTCGCGCCACCTCCAGTGTATGGGTCATCCGGGTGCGGTAGTGGTCCCCTTCCGGCTGTAAGAATACCTGTGTCTTATGCATCAGGCGGCGGAAAGATTTACAATGTACCACCCGGTCAATATCCCGTTGAAAATTGGTCCGTACATCATTTTCCTCCGGTGCTTCACTGCAAGGTCTGCCCGCACTGGCATCGGAGAACGCCGCATTTGTGCCCAACCGGTTATGTTCTTCTCTTTCCAATGATTCGCGTATGGTCATAACGATTCCTCACTTACGGGAAATGCCCGGTATTCCTGTCCCACCTGCATACCTTCCACTGTACCGGCACTCATATCTGTGATTTTATCCAAAAACGCCTGGGTCTGCTCCTGTGCTACCAGAACCTCCAACTCAACTTCCGCCCCGAACTGGGTATCCCGAATGATGCCGCCAAAGGCCTCTGTCTCCAATTTTACACGTTCATAGAAGTTATAGGGGCAGGGTATGTACAGCACCGTCCACACCCTTTTCATGGACTTGCCGGCAGCGTCAATTGCAATTTTTGCGCCCTTGGTATAGGCGCGGACCAGACCGCCCGCACCCAACAAAACGCCGCCAAAATACCGAGTTACCACGCAGACCACATTGTACAGTGCTTCCCTTTGCAGCACCTGCATCATGGGGTTTCCTGCGGTACCGCCCGGTTCGCCGTCATCGGAGAAGCGCATAGCTCCGTCCCGGATCACATAAGCCCAGCAATTATGCGTAGCATCATAGTGCTGTTTCTTCATCTCCTGTATCCGTGCCAGTGCTTCCTCCTCGCTCTCCACATACCAGACCCGGCCGATGAAGCGGGATTTTTTCTCTGTGAATTCATCTTCTCCATAGCCACTGGGCACCAGGTATTCGTCCACATCAATACTCCTTCGTTATATAGTCTTTCAATCTTCCGTACAGAATGGGGTCTAAAATCGTTTCCACCAGGATCCCCTCGCCGGTATAGTCCACTTTCAGCACTTGCGCGCCGTTATGGAGGGTATCTACCATGCCGCCCATAGAATAGGGCAGCGTTACCGTTACATGGTGGCGGCTGTGGCCCAAAGCATGCTCAATGGCACGGAGCAATTCTTTCATGCCAAGCCCCTGCTTTGCAGAAATTTTCACCACATCATCCCCAATGGGAATATCCTCCGGACTTACCAGATCCGCCTTGTTATAGCATCGCAAAACCTTTGTTCCCGGCTTTGCCAGTTGTCCGATCAGACTTTCTACCACCCGGATATGCTCCTCCCGATTGGGATCGGCTGAATCGATCACGTGCAGGAGCAGATCCGCATATTCCAGCTCCTCCAGCGTTGCCCGAAAGGCATCCACCAAATGATGGGGCAGCTTTGCAATAAATCCTACGGTGTCGGACAGTACCACATCTAGATTATCCGACACATGTAGCTGCCGGGAAGTGGTATCCAATGTATCAAACAGTCTGTTATTGGCGGGGATCCCCGCATCGGTAAGCTGATTCAGCAGGGTGGATTTTCCGGCATTGGTATAGCCTACAATGGCTACCACCGGAACGGAATTTTTCATCCGCCGTTCTCTCTGAACTGCCCGTACCTGGCGCACCTGCTCCAACTCTGTCTGTAACCGGGCAATCCGCTCCCGAATATGCCGGCGATCTGATTCCAGCTTTGTCTCACCCGGTCCACGGGTGCCGATACCGCCGCCCTGCCGGGAAAGGCTTGTTCCCATACCGGAAAGACGAGGCAGCAGGTATTTATACTGGGCAAGCTCCACCTGAAGCCGCCCTTCTCTGGTTTTTGCCCTCTGGGCAAAAATATCCAGAATCAGTGCGCTTCTGTCCAAAACCGTAACACCCAGGATTTCCTCCAAAGCACGGATGTGTCCGGCAGAGAGTTCGTTATCGAATATCACCATAGTGGATTCCGTAAACTCCACCAGCATCCGTACTTCCTGGGCTTTGCCCTCACCGATAAAGCTATGGGAATCCGGGGCATGGCGATTCTGAAGAATCTTTCCTGTGCAAAGGCCCCCCGCAGTTTCCAACAGTGCTTCCAATTCCTCCAGGGTCTCATCAGTGGCAGTCTGTTCCTTTTTAAAGCAGTCTGCATTCAGCCCTACAAGGACTGCCCGTTCCTGCACCTGACCTTCAAAATTTGTTTCCATACTTCCTCCGAGAAAGCGAAACTTCCCCTTATTTTACTTTACTCTTTATTATAACACATAAAAATGTGTATGTACAATATTTTTAGAAAGAAATATCTGTAAAAAGCAAAAAAAGAAAGACAAAAGCCAGTACCTTCTTGGTACTGGCTTATATCTTACTTCAGACCGAAGCGCTTGTTGAAACGATCAACACGTCCACCGGTGTCAACCAGCTTCTGCTTGCCGGTATAGAAAGGGTGGCACTTGGAGCAAATTTCAACGCGGATGTCCTTCTTGGTAGAACCGGTAGTAAAGGTATTACCGCAGGCACAGCGAATGGTGGTCTGCTCGTAGTTAGGATGGATGCCTTCTCTCATGTCGTTCACCTCTTTCATAATGCTGATAAAAGGGCGCAATTACCCCAGCAATCTTCAATCGCCCGAGTATCATAACACATTCGACTGTCAAATGCAAGCATTTTTTTCGCTTTTTTTCAAAAACCTTAAAAGGCCCAGTTACCGTTCCGGAAGACAGGGACAACCCTACCATCCCGGGTCGTTGCATCGATATTCATGGTGTCGCAGCCGATCATGAAGTCCTCATGGACCATGGAATCGTTAACGCCCAATTCCCGGCATTGCTCAATGGTTTTGTTATGATGATCCTCAATGGTGTCCGCAAACCCCATACCGACAGCCAGGTGGCATGCCGCATTCTCATCAAATAAGGTATTATAGAATAGCAAACCGCTTTCCGCAATGGGACTTTTCTGAGGGACCAGAGCACATTCTCCCAAGTAGGCTGCCCCATCGTCCATAGAAATTAAGGTGTTAAGCAGCTCTTCTCCCTTTTCCGCTTTAGCCTCCACCACTTTTCCCTTCTCAAAACGGAAGGAGAAATTCTCAATCAACTGCCCCTGGTAAGAAAGGGGTTTGGTGGAATACACAATCCCCTCTGCCTTCCCCCGCATAGGAGAGATAAAGCACTCTTCAGTAGGAATGTTGGGGTTAAAGCAAATGTTTTGGTGGCTGATTTCACTGCCGCCGCAGAATCGAGCCTCTGGAATCATCCCCACAGTCAGGTCTGTTCCGTTATCGGCTGTGTAATGCAGGCTCTCAATTCCCAGACTGTTTAGATAGTCGCACCGGGCTCTCAGATCCGCATTATGTTTTTCCCATGCCGCGATCGGGTCTGCATCCACCCGGGATGCAGCAAGGATCGCCTCCCACAATTTCTCCATTGCCTGGTACTTAGAATATCCGGGAAATACTTTTCTCGCCCAAGCCGCACCGGGAACTGCCGCAATACACCACTGCTGCTTACCCTCCAACTGGTCTGAGTAGGGCTTTAAAATCGGATAGCTCAACTTCCGTGCCTTCGCCATTTTTTCCGTATTCATCCCCTTTAACCCATCCGGGTCCTCGGAAATGATGTGGATGCGGCAGGGTACCGTATCCACCATGTGCTGCCGGCGCTCACGCTGCCACTGGGGTACATCTCCCAAAGTCTTCACGCTCTGATAACGCACATGGATCTTGCTCAACGGCTGGAAATTCCACTCTACCATGACCTTTTTTGCCTTTGCCTTATATGCCTCCTCGACAACCATTTGCACAAATTCCGGCTGATCCAAGTCCGCATAGATCATAACTTCCTGCCCCTTCTGCACATTAACACCACAACGCACAATCAGTCTGGCATACTCTCTGAGAACGGTTTTTTTCATATTACAAGCTCCTTTTATGCAATTTCTAACATTTTATCAAAGAAATATCGCTTCGTCAATTGAATCCCGGCGGATTTTGCCGTATAATAGAATGGATCAAAGAGGTGGTATATTATGCTCACAAAAGAACAACTACATCAAAAATTGAAGGAAGGGTTTTCCCTGCTGGACGGTGCTACCGGCTCTAACCTGCAAAAAGCAGGTATGCCCAGAGGCTGCTGTACGGAAAAGTGGGTACTGGAAAATCCCGATGCACTGATTGCTCTCCAGCGCAGCTATGTCCACGCAGGCAGCCATATTCTGTACGCACCCACATTTCAGGCTCAGCCCATTGCCCTGGACAAGCAAGGGCTTGCCGGGCAGACAGAATCTATCAACGCCCGATTGGTACAGCTTACCCGTTCTGTGGATGATAAGATACTGGTTGCCGGCGATCTGACCACACTTGCCGCGTTTACCGAAAGCTGGGACCCGGAACAGTTTGACCTTTTGGTGGAAAACTATCGCCGACAGATCGGTGGTTTGCTGGAAGGTGGGGCAGATTTGCTGGCTGCGGAAACGCTGCTCTATCCCCAAGAAGCAGAAGCAATTTTTACTGCCGCAGAACTGGAGGGTGCAAGTGCTGTAATGTATTCCTTTACCATGCAGTCTGACGGCTCTCTGTTTTCCGGCATGGACGCAGGCCCTGTGCTGGCAGAATTGGAACAGGCTGGTGCTGCCGCCGTAGGCTTTAACTGTGTGGCCGCAGATATGATGACACCTTACCTTGTAAGCAAGCTGCGCCGTTATGTAAAAGGCCCTCTTCTATGCAAACCCAACGCAGGCAATCCGGTAATACTGGAAGACGGACTGCCCCACTATCCTATGGCTCCGGAGGAATTTGCGGATATTGCAAAGCAATGCCGGGATATGGGAGCAACACTGTTGGGTGGCTGCTGCGGTACTACCCCGGAGCATATCGCTGCATTGGCAAACATCGTTTGATTTCAGGCAGGCTGCAACCGCAGCCTGCCTTTTAAAATTTGATTTATTACTCTGTTGAAAGAAAATGGGAATACTGCAGTGTTTACATTATATTCATTTTTTCGTTGTCAAACGACTTTTTTTCTGGTATACTAATTTTGTTATGAAAAACAGAACACATTTTTATGTCAGCAAGAAAAATATGCTGACCTGGATGATGACGCTGTGCATGGTCTGCTCGGCAGTGGCCCGCATCGTGTTCGTCGGTATGAAAGGAACTGACAGCACGCCCCAGATGTGGAGCCAAATCGTTCTGCCAATCGCAGCAGCCTTGCTGTTCGCGTACATCACACTGGTCGCGGGTAAGGAGCAATTCTACAAATCCGCGATCCCTGTCTGGATGATCTGCATTTACTACTGCTTTGTTTTTGCAGGCTTCCATTTCGGCAGATTCCACACCATGATCGTTACCCTGTTTGCCATTGCGCTGCTGTTTGTGGCGGTACTGTACACGCAGATCACCAGTGGCAAGGTCCCCTATGCATGGCTACTTCTGCCATTGCTTGGATTTCCTCTGGCTGCCCACCTGTATCTGGCCCGCACGATCCTGCTTAGCCGGGATTACATCTATCTGCTGCCGGATATTTTGATGTTGGGCGGTTGCCTGCTGACGGTATTTGCCATTCGTGTCCATCCCGCTGGGGAATACCACCCCACTTGGGGCGATCGCTGCGACGGCAGAAAAATCCGCACCTTGGCACCTATGGCACAAATCACTGCGTATTTCCAGGTAGAACGCAACACCTGCTCCAATCTTTTTGAGGAATCCTTTGAAATTTCCCACATCGAGCGTTACATCCGCCAGAAGCGCAGAGAGGGCCTGACCGATTTTGGTCTTACCCATGTACTGCTGGCAGCCTATGTCCGTGGTTTGTGTAAATACCCCCAGCTTAATCGGTTCATTTCCGGTCAGAAAGTTTATTCCCGGGGTGAGGATATTCAATACTGCATGGTTGTGAAAAAGGAAATGACCATCGACTCTCCCGACACTTCCATCAAAGTACACCTAAGCCGTCATGACACTGCCGAGGATGTTTACAACAAACTTAACGCCGCCATTGATGAAGTCAAGCGTACCCAGGAGCTGGATTCCAGTCTGGACAATCTGATTGCCTACTTTAATCTCATCCCCAGTGTGCTGATGAAATTCTTAGTTTGGCTGCTCAAGCTGCTGGATTACTTCGGTATGCTGCCCAAGTTCCTGTTGGAACTGAGTCCCTTCCATGGAAGCCTGTTCTTCACCTCCATGGGTAGTCTGGGCATCCCCCCGATCTATCACCATCTGTATGACTTTGGCAATTTGCCTGTGTTTGGTGCTTTTGGCTGTAAACGCAGGGCGCTGGAAATCCAAGAGGACAGCAGCGTCGTGCAGAAGAAATATCTGGATGTAAAGTTCGTTTTGGACGAACGAATTGTGGATGGCTACTACTATGCTGCCTTCTTTAAGCACTACCGCAGTATCCTGCGCCGTCCGGAAATACTGGATCTTCCTCCGGAAGAGCTTGTTTCCGACATTGACTGATTATGAAAGATACGATCATATCCCATATCCCAGCAGAGTGTCCCTGGCGGGACACTCTGTATTGGTTTGATACCATCGATTCCACCAACACCCGGGCAAAGCTGCTGGCAAACCAGGGCGCGCCCCACGGAACAGTGATCCTTGCCGCCCGGCAGACCGCAGGTCGCGGGCGAATGGGACGAAGCTTTTTCTCCCCCGAAGGCAACGGTATCTATCTGTCGGTAATCCTGCGCCCCCGGTGCAGCGCCGAAGCACTGATGCATCTGACTTGCGGCGTTGCCGCGGCAGCAACACAGGCTGTACACAAAGCTACCGGTCTGCTTCCGCAGATTAAGTGGATCAATGATCTGGTGGTGCAGGGAAAAAAACTGGGTGGAATCCTTACAGAGCTTTCCGTTGACCCCGGCTCCGGGCTTGTGCAGTACGCTGTGGTCGGCCTTGGCATTAATTGCCGGGGCAGCCGCGAGCACTTCCCTGCCCCCATCCGGGACATTGCCATCTCTCTGGAAACCGCTTTGGGCAGTCCCCCGGACACCCCTGCATTGGTCGCCGCATTGATTCACGCTCTTTGGGACATGGATAAACGGCTTTTGCGCGAAAAAACCGCTATCATGAATACCTATCGCAAACACTGTGTAACCTTGGGACAGCAGGTAAAAATTCTCCGAGATAACAACCCTATGGGAATTGCTGAGAGCATTGATCCCAATGGCGCTCTATTGGTTCGCCTTCCCGACGGAAGACTGGAAACTGTCAATTCCGGGGAGGTCAGCGTGCGCGGCCTTTACGGATACGTTTGACGGAAAATTTCTATTGCTTTTTCCCGGACATTTGGTTATACTGATGTTAGAATATGATCGATTGGAGGTCTGCTCAATGAAAGCATTTGCAAATGTTATGAAAGTTTTAGTTGCTCTGGCTGCCATCGCCGGTGTTGTCTATGTGGTGATCAAGTACGGCGACAAGATCTCCGCTTGGGGCAAAAAGCTCCTGCGCGATTGGGGTATTTGCTGCTGCGACTGCGAAACGGTTGCAGAAGTCCCTGCTGAGGAAGTTCCCTCCGAGGAGGCTGCCCCTGCTGAAGACCAGGCTGCCGAGGAAGATTTTGAAAACGCAAACTAAAGAAAAAGCAGAATCTTTTAAAAGGTTCTGCTTTTTTATATAGTTGCATCTATATTTCTCCGGTATGTTGCCCCCCAATGGCTTTGGCTGCTTCTCAAATCCTCTGCTAAAAAACGCCCAACCGCAAGGCGGTTAGGCGTTTTTTGGCAGAGGATGAGGGATTCGAACCCCCGCAAACGGAGTCAGAGTCCGGTGTGCTACCGTTACACTAATCCTCTGTGTGTCAAGCACGGGTATTATTATACCCAATGGGCGAAAAAAGTCAAGCACTATTTTCCATTTCTGACGATATTTATATCCCGGACAAGGCTAGCTTGTCCGGGTTTGCTTCTGTTTATTCACATTCCCAAGGGAAGGGTCTGCCCTTTAATACGACCCGGCGCAGATACCGAAACGTCTCCTTTTCACCTTCGTCCCGCAGCATAGTCAGCAAATACCGAAGCTGTCGTAATGTATCCGGGTGCATCAACAGCCGTTCACGGCTGTTTTCCAAATACTCCAACGCGGAACCGGGAGAATACGCTTTACCTTGATAAACCAGACAGGCCGCCCTGCGGTCCATCACCATCTCCACCAGATATTTCCGGGGCATAGGTACCGCTTCATATCGACGGGTCTCCAAATTTAAATCCGTCCAATATTCATAGTGATGGCGATTGCGCCCTTTGTGATGAATCCACGCCTCACTGTACCCCTTATCCTCCCGCTCAGCAGTGTTTGGACTGCGGTTCCCTTGAAAGTAGCGAACACCACTGACAAACTCTGTGGGAGAATACTTGGACAAATCATGGATTAACCCCTGCCAAATAAGCCCCACCCGAAAGCACCCTTCACAAACAAGCCATCGGTGCCGGGTTATGGTAATAAAATGCTTCCACCCGTTCATATTGATCCCGCTTTCTTAATGCTCCATTGTATTTATTATAGACCACCTAGATAGAATTTGCAAGCTGCAAACCATGTAACAGTAATGAATTATTTGTTTTGAAACCCTTTCTCGCGGGCGCGGAAAATTACGGTTCCATTGGTTTCCTGCCCGGATACACTGCAACAGAATATTTATTTGAAAATTATCAAAGGCTTGACCGGTTGGTCAAGCCTTTCTTTGCGGGACGATGTGGGCATCGTCCTCTACAAATATTTTCGATACTTTGCGTAGGGACACTCGGGGACGGGTGTCCCTACGATCAAAACAATGTGGTGATCCAATAAATCACGCCGTAAACTACGCTTGCACTCACGTCATAGACGATGATAAGGCCAGCGATTGTGAACATCTTCACGCCGATGCCAAGAACAAAACCCTCTGACTGTGTCAGTTATCTTCATTTGCCGGGGCCTGCGGTGTCGGTGCCGTCGCCGGTCAGACCCAAGCGGCGCGCTGCGTCCTCCCGCATTTTATACTTCAGGATCTTACCTGCCGCATTCATGGGAAAACTGTCCACAAACTCGATATACTTGGGCACCTTATGCCGTGCCATACTCGCCTTGATATAGGCCGTCATTTCTTCCACGGTAACAGAGCCGGGTTCTTTTAGGATAATACAGGCCATGATCTCCTCGCCGTACTTTTTGTCCGGAACGCCGATAACCTGGACATCCTTCGTCTGAGGGTGGGTATAAATAAATTCCTCAATCTCCTTGGGGTAGATGTTCTCACCGCCGCGAATGATCATATCCTTCAACCGGCCGGTGATCTGGACATTACCGGCCTCGTCCATGCAGGCAAGATCACCGGAATGGAGCCAGCCTTCGGCGTCAATGGTATCGGCTGTTCCCTGGGGCATCTTGTAGTAACCCTTCATGGTGTTGTATCCCTTGGCACAGAACTCGCCGTTGACACCGGGGCCTACCGTCTCCCCTGTCTCCGGATCCACGATCTTGCACTGGACATGGGGGAAGGCATAACCAACGGTATCCGTACGAACCTCCAGAGAATCCGTCCAGGCACTCATAGTATTACCGGGGGCGCACTCGGTCTGGCCGTAAACAGACACAATGCCATACATGTTCATTTCATCCGGGCTTGCTGCCCGGCGCATCAGTTCCGGCGGACAGCCGGCGCCTGCCATAATGCCGGTCCGCATATGACTAAAGTCGGTCTTGCGGTAATCCGGGTGGTTGAACATGGCGATGAACATGGTAGGAACGCCATTGAATGCGGTGATCTTCTCCTGATTGATACAAGCCAGGGAAGAAGTTGCGGAGAAGTAAGGCATAGGACACATGGTAGCGCCATGGGTCATGGAAGATGTCATAGAAAGGGTCATGCCGAAACAGTGGAACATAGGCACCTGGATCATCATACGGTCTGCGGTGGACAGGCCCATACGGTCGCCGATACACTTGCCGTTATTGACCACATTGTAGTGGGTCAGCATAACACCCTTGGGGAAACCTGTGGTACCGGAGGTATACTGCATATTGCAGACATCGTCGGGGCGGACATCAGATGCCATCTGCGCCACCTGCTCCCGGCTGACCAATTCGTATCTTGCCACGGCTTCATCGAAGGTCAGACAGCCGGGTTGCTGAAAGCCAACGGTAATAACATTCCGTAGGAATGGCAGACGCTTGCAGTGCAAGGGCTCGCCGGCCTTTGTAGAAACGATCTCGGGGCAAAGTGCGTTGATGATCTGGGCATAGTTGGAATCCAGGCAACTATCGATCATCACCAACGTATGGGTATCGGACTGGCGCAGCAGGTATTCCGCCTCATGGATCTTATAGGCGGTATTGACTGTAACCAGCACCGCGCCAATTTTGGTGGTTGCCCAGAATGTGATAAACCAGGCAGGTACATTGGTTGCCCAAATAGCCACTTTTGAACCAGACTTGACGCCCAGGGATACCAGTGCTCTTGCAAACCGGTCCACATCCTCCCGGAACTGAGCGTAAGTACGGGTGTAATCCAAAGTGGTGTATTTGAAGCAGTACTGGTCCGGGAACTCTTCTGCCACTCTGTCCAGCACTTGAGGGAAGGTCAAATTGATCAGTTCGTCCTTCTTCCAAATGTACTGACCGGTGCCGTCGTGATTGGGATAGAGCTTTTTCTTCATGCCACGGGTAGAGTGGAACCGGTTCATATAGTTCACAAAGTACGGAAAAATGATCTCCGGATCCTGCAAATCTTCCAGCCATTCCGGCTTCCATTCCAAAGAAATAAAGCCATCATAGTTCACGGAGGACAACGCCCGCATCACTTGGTCGATGGGCATCGTACCTTCGCCAATCAGTTGGTAGGCTCCTTCCCCGTCGGAATCACGCAGGTGCACATGGCACACATAGGCGCCCAGGTTTTTAATGGTGGTATCACCGCTTTCACCAAAATCCCGATAAGTATGATGGACATCCCACAACGCGCCCAAATTGTCGCTGGCAAACTGGTCCAGCATATTCCGCAGCCGGGCGGTATCCGCATAGATGCCACTGGTTTTCAAAAGTAGGGACACGCCGGACGCTTCGGCGGTGGGGACCAACTGTGCCAAAGCCTTCTGCACTATTTCTTCGTTATCTTCCAATGCGCAGGCAACCACATACTTTACCTGTGCATTTTTGGCAATGTCCATCAAATTTGTCAGGTTCGTAACCGCATTGGAATCGGAAGAAAGGTCATAGGAAGTATCAAAGCAAGGAATGACCAGTTTTTTCTCTCTCAGATCGCGGACTGTGGCAGCAGTCTGGTACGGATGAAACGGACCACCCTTCGCCACCATGTCATCAAATTTGGGCAGGTTATATACTTCAATGCCGGTAAACCCCATTTCCAATGCGGTTTTAACCATTTCATCCCAGGTTAGATCGGGCCAGCCTCTGGTGGAGAACGAGAGGTTCATGCTTCTTCCTCCTCATACACGATCTTGTTCAATGCGCTTAGGTATGCGTGGATACCCGCAGCAACGATGTCGGTGGAAATTCCCTTTCCGGAATAAACCTTGCCGCCATTGCGAAGCTTGACCACCGTCTGGCCCATGGCTCCTCTGCCCTCTGTAACAGACTGGAGCTGGAAATCATCCAACTCATAGTGGCAGCCAGTAATGTTTTCGATGGCCACAAAAGCCGCATCAATGGGACCATCACCGATGGACACACCTTCCATAATCTGATCGTTTTTCATCAGCTTGATATGGGCAGTGGAAGAAATGGTGTTACCGGAGGTGATCACAAAGGTGTCCAGCTTGTAGGTGGGGGGTACTTGCAGGGCATCGGATGCAATGATCGCATCCAATTCCTTGGAGCTGACCTGCTCTTTCTTGGCGGCGATACGCTTAAAGGCTTCGTAGACTTTCATGCTGTCGTCTTCGGAAAGGTCATAGCCAAGCTGCTCAGCAACCTTGGTTACGGCAGTAATATCATCATGGGCAGTCAGGTAGATACCGGCATCCGCCTGTACTGTTGTCATAGCAGTGCCCTTGGTCTTGACGGCTTTGCAGATCTGACACACCCGGTCCATGATCCGGCTCAACTGGGTCATCTGCACAGAACAGTTCACACCAAAGCTATCACCTCTTGCGCCCAGCAGTTTTGCCAGGTTAGCGATGTTGGCAGTATCAATAGGATAGGAAGCGGCCTTCAATTCGGTGGCACCCTCTGCTACAGAAGCAATGGCGCAGGCGTCCGCCATAGACAAAGCATTGCAGCAGGAAACGCCCACATTCACACCCTTCATTTCGGGGATCGCTTCATACAATCCCTTAATAAACCGGGCAAATTCCGCAGGCAGCATCAGGCCGGCAGTGTCGCAGACGGTAACGGTGGTTGCGCCGGCGGCAATGGCAGCCTTCAGGGTATTGACCAGGAAAGCATAGTCTGCTCTGGTGGCATCATCTGCCAGGAATTCCACATCCGCACACAACGCCTTACAGGCTTGGATCGTCTCTACGATGGCCGCCTGCATAGCGTCCGGCTTCTTGTGGTACAGATATTCCATCTGCACAGTGCTGACCGCACCGCAAATTTGCAGGCGCGGTGCCTTGGCTTGCTGCAAAGCGGCCCAAACCTGGGCAGGGCTTTCCGCATTTAATTGAACAGGAACGGCGATCACGCTGTTCATTACCGCTGCCGCAATAGACTTGATCCGCAGACTGTCAATACGAATGTTCTGGATACCCTCCAGTTCGATCACAGATACACCTAACTTATCCAACAGCTTTGCCAGTTCGATCTTTTCTTTAAAGGACAGGCTGAAGCCGTCAGCCACCTGCTTCATGGTTACATCGGACAGTTTGATCGTGTTCATAGTTTGCGACTCCTTCATAAAAAATGAAAAATCCCTGAGATCCAAAGACCTCAGGGACGAATTGATAAATTCGCGGTACCACCCTGCTTATTCCCCTAACGGAGAATCACTCATCGGACTCCAGCAAGTCCTATCCCTGTAACGGAGGAATCCGGATCCCATTACTTGCCAGAGCTTTCACAAGATCGACTCAGGAATCAGATCGCTGAATTCTACCGCACCGGCTCACACCACCCGCCGGCTCTCTGGAGCTTTAAGAATAAAGCAAATTTTCCGTCAAAGTCTTTAAAATATTAGTGTTTATATTTAAGCACAAGGATTGCAAATTGTCAATAGCCACAAATCGAAAAAACCATTCTTGTACGTTTTTAACAAACCAGTGCAAAAATCTCCCAATATTCTTTGACAAAAAGACATTTGACTTTTCCTGGAAGACATGTTAGAATACTTGCAATACAAAAAAGCGATGACGAAGACGGTCCGGTAGACCAGGATCACAGAGAGTCGGCGGGTGGTGCAAGCTGACAGAATGGTACCGAATGGCCCATCACTTCCGAGCCGAAGTGCCGAGCAGTTGCCAGGTGCTTCCGTATGCCCGCGTTAAGGGATAGCGCTTGTCAGAGCGTGAAGGGGCAGTATATGCTGCAATTTGAGTGGTACCGCGGGTTTTTGCTCGTCTCAAGAACATTGTTCTTGGGACTTTTTTATTTCATTTTTATATCAGGAAGGAGATCTACCATGACAAATACCAATAGTTCTAACCATCTGCTGGACATCGCGACCCGTATCAAAGGCATGCGGGAAATTCTGGGCTATAGTTCCCGGAAAATGGCAGAAATGACGGAGATAACAGAGGAAATTTACCGCCAATATGAAACCGGCACGGTAGATCTTCCTTTTACATTTTTACATAAGTGCGCCAAAGTCTTTGGTATTGAGATCACTGTCCTGCTGGAAGGCCGCAGTGCCAAGCTGTCCGGCTATACAGTAACCCGTCGGGGCCAGGGTCTGGTAACCGCCAGTGAAGACGGCATCACCATTCAGGACATGGCTCCCATGTTCCGCAAGAAGCTTGCTACACCCTATTGGGTTACTTATAAATATTCCGAAGAACTCCAGAATAAACCCATCCACACCACCACCCATACCGGTCAGGAATTTGACTTGGTTATTAAGGGTTCTATGCGCATCAAGGTGGGTAACCACGAGGAGATCCTGCGGGAGGGCGATTCTATCTTCTACCGGTCCTCCACCCCCCATGGTATGATCGCCATTGACGGTCAGGATTGCGTATTCCTTTCCATGATCATGGCTTCCGATTCTACCGACCAGCCTCTGTACATTGGACAGAGCCGCAAGGGCAATCCTGAACCCAAGCTGCTGTGCAACAAGTTTGTCAATGCGCACGAAGACGAAAACGGTGTGTTCCAGGGCATGACCTTCTCTGAAGAAGAGTCTTACAACTTTGCCTTTGATACGGTGGATGCCATCGCTCGGAGAGAACCGGAGAAGCTGGCGATGATTCATGTGGCAAACGACATGACCGAACGCCGCCTCACCTTCAAGGATATGAAGGATGCCTCCTCCCAGAGTGCCAACTACTTCAAGTCTTTGGGCATCAAGCGAGGGGACAGAGTGATGCTGGTGCTAAAGCGCCACTATCAATTCTGGTTTGCCATCCTGGGTCTGCACAAGCTGGGTGCCATCGCCATCCCTGCCACCAATCAGCTGATGGAGCATGACTTTGTTTACCGTTTCCAGGCAGCCGATGTGAGCGCTGTCCTGTGCACCGCCGACGGCAACACCGCAGAGCAGATCGAACTGGCAGAAAAGTCTACCGGCATGACCCTGACCAAACTCCTGGTTGGCGGCAGACGGGAAGGCTGGCACGA
>JAZRMP010000031.1:0-7482 GCA_045647705.1 Faecousia sp. | reverse complement strand
GCGAAATCTGAAGAGCGGAAAAAGTCTGGTAATACACATATAATTCAAGATTATTGCCCGCTTTCCTCATCCGACTCCGCTTACGCGGAGCCACCTTCCCCCCGGGGGAAGGTACGGGTGCACGCCGCACACAACTGCCCGGCAAATCGAAATGTTGTAAAAAAGGTGGACACAAATATTTATTGTAGAATAGTTTATTATATCTTAATCGTTTGAGGTGGTAACTATGGCGTTTTCCTTCTTTGGCGGTATTCGCCCCCGGGAAAACAAGCACTATGCCGAGCATTGTCCGGTGCAGGACTTCCCTGCCCCAGACCTGCTGGTGATCCCTATGTCCCAGCACATCGGCGCCCCCTGCGTCCCTCTGGTAAAAAAGGGCGACACCGTTACCGTGGGACAGAAGATCGGCGACAATCAGGGGCTATGCGTTCCCGTTCATGCCAGTGTCTCCGGCACAGTCAAGGCGGTGGAGAACCGCCCCCATACCAATGGCACTATGGTCATGAGCGTGGTCATTGAAAATGACCACCAGGACACCCTCTGCCCAGACATCCGGAAGCGGACAGCAGAGGAAGTGGACGCCCTGTCCCCGGAGGAACTGATGGAAATTATCCATGAGGCGGGCATCGTGGGTATGGGCGGCGCAACCTTCCCCACCCATGTAAAGCTCTCCTCCGGTCTTGGCAAGGTGGACACCATCATCGTGAACATATCCGAGTGCGAGCCTTACATCGTTGCTGACGACCTGCTGTGTCAGCACAGCCCCAAAGAGCTGATTTCCGGACTGAAGATCATTATGCGGATCCTGGGGCTGAAGAAAGCCCACATTGCCATGGAGGACAACAAACCTGCTGCCGCCAAGGCTTTGGAATGGGAATTGGACCCCAGGGACGGTATTTGTCTGGACATTCTGCCCGCCAAATACCCCCAAGGCGCGGAAAAACAACTGATTAAGGCAGTTACCGGTCGGGAAGTCCCCTCCGGAGGATTGCCTGCGGCGGTGGGCTGCGGGGTATTCAACGCCGCTCCCTGCAAGGCGATCCATGACGCGGTTTATGAGGGTATGCCCTTGATCCGCCGGCTGGTTACTGTCTCCGGCGACATCGTGATGGAGCCGAAAAATCTGATGGTTCCCGTGGGTACCTCCTTCCAGGCATTGCTGGACGCGGTGGGTCAGAAGGAAAACCCCTACAAGGTCCTCTCCGGCGGTCCTATGATGGGTGCTGCTCAGTATGACCTTGCCGCACCGGTGATAAAAGGAACAAACGCGGTTACGGTGCTGGGCAAAAAGAACCGGTTCTGCATTGACGATCCCCGGTGTATCCGTTGCGGCAAGTGCACGGATGTGTGCCCCATGAAGCTGATGCCGGTGATGATGTACCAGGCATATCAAGGGGGCGACCCGGGTGAGATGACCGCAAACAATACCATGGACTGTATCGAGTGCGGCTGCTGCGCATACACCTGCCCTGCGGGGATCCCCTTGGTGCAAGCCTTCCGCACAGCCAAGCAGCATATCCGCAGTGCCCAGGCAAACGCCCAGGCAGTCAGATAAGGAGGGACGGAAATGGCACAGATGAAATATTTCTATGAGCTGACTGTTTCCAGCTCCCCCCATGCCCACAGTCCTGTTTCCACCCGGACCATAATGCGGGATGTGCTCATCGCCCTGACCCCGGCACTGCTGGGAAGTGTTTACTTCTTCGGTCTGCGGGCGCTGCTGGTAACATTCATCAGCATGGCAGGCTGTGTATTCTTTGAATGGGCATGGTGCGCCATCACCAAGAAAAAGAGCAAGGTCTATGACCTGTCGGCTCTGGTTACAGGTATGCTCATCGCCTTTGTCTGCCCTGTTACTATTCCCTACTGGTGTATTCTGATCGGAGACTTTTTTGCCATCATTGTGGTCAAACAGCTTTTTGGCGGCATTGGCAAGAACTTTGTCAACCCGGCGTTGGCGGCAAGAGCGTTCCTCTTTAGCTGGCCCGCCATTATGAACACCTGGGTCAAGCCCGGTATGGAGAACGCCGCCGGTATTTGGTCCACTGCTGACGCGGTTACTGCCGCCACCCCTCTTGCTGCCATGCATCAGGGCAATCTCAGCAGCGCAAGCCTTATGGATCTGTTCCTGGGCAATATCGGCGGCTCTTTGGGTGAGACCAGTGCCCTGCTGTTACTCATTGGTTTTGGGTACCTATTGCTTCGCAAGGTAATTTCTGCCCGGATCCCCGTGGCTTTTATCGGCACAGTCGCAGTGCTGACCCTGCTGTTCCCCAAGGGCAATGACCCGGTAGTATGGATGGCAAGCCAGCTCCTTTCCGGCGGTCTGATGCTGGGTGCCATCTTCATGGCAACCGACTATGTTACAAGCCCCATCACCAAGCTGGGTCAAGTGATTTTCGGTATCGGCTGCGGTGTGATCACCGTGGTCATCCGTTACTTCGGCGGCTACCCCGAGGGCGTGTCCTACGCCATTCTGGTAATGAACTGCTGTGTGGTGATGCTGGACAAGATCGGCAGACCCAAAAAGTTTGGCACGCCGAAAAAGGAGGCTGTAAAATGAAAAATTCGATTTTGCGGCTGACGCTTACATTATTTCTGATCACTGCGGTAGTAGCCGCCGCCCTGGCGGGCATTAACAGCATCACCGCCCCCAAGATCGCCCATCTGAAAGAGCAAAAGGTGGCAGACGCCATCGCTGCGGTTCTGCCCGGTACTGCCGGAGAAGTAGACAGCTTCTCAGACGAAACCGGTCTGGTACAGAAGGTGTGGCAGTCTGAGGCAGGCTATGCGGTGCAGGTGGCACCTGCCGGCTTCGGCGGCGTGATCACCGTGATGGTAGGTGTGGATCAAACCGGCAAGGTGCTGGGTATTGATGTGATCTCCCACGCGGAAACTGCCGGTCTGGGCGACACTGCCGCCGCCGACAACGCCAAGGGCAACGCCTTCCGCAGCCAATTCTCGGCAGTGGATGCCCCCTTTGCCGTGGGCAGCAATATTGACGCCATCACCAGTGCCACCATTACCTCCAAAGCGGTCGCCGCCGGGGTAAACGCCGCGGTGGACTGCGTGAAGAATATGGGTTAAGGAGGGCAGGAACATGAAAAAACAGTTTATGGAAGGCCTGCTGACCAAAAACCCTGTGTTTGTGCAGCTTTTGGGTATGTGCTCCACCCTTGCCATTACCACCAGCCTGTTTAACGGCATCGGTATGGGCGTTTGTGTTACCATCATTCTGATTTGCTCCAATGTGCTTATCTCCGCATTGCGAAAGATGATCCCCTCCCAAGTTCGGATCGCGGCGTATATTGTAATCATTGCCGGCTTTGTTACCATTGTGGACCTTCTTTTGCAGGCATTTCTGCCGGAACTGGCGGAGAGCCTGGGCGTGTTTATTCCCTTGATCGTGGTTAACTGTATCATTCTGGGCAGAGCGGAGGCTTTTGCCTCTAAGAACACTGTATGGGCATCTGCCCTGGACGGTCTGTTCCAAGGCATCGGCTACACCGTTGCTCTGTGCATCATGTGCATTGTCCGGGAGCTGTTGGGCTCCGGCACCTTCGGCGGCGGCATCTTAAACGGCGGCGAGGGCATCCGGGTCATTGCCGAGGGCTACCCTGCCATGCAGATGGTCATGCCTGTAGGCGGCTTTCTGACACTGGGCTTTTTGATCGCTGGCAGCCAATGGCTGATGAAAAAGCTGGAGCGCAAGGAAAAGGAGGGTGAAACCGTATGAATTATCTCCAATCTCTGTTGGGCATCCTCATCTCCGCCATTTTGACGGAAAACTTTATTCTTGTGAAATTCTACGGTATATGCCCCTTTATGGGCGTATCCAAAAAAACCGACACCGCGCTGGGCATGGGCATGGCAGTTACTTTCGTTATGGCACTTGCCTCCGCCGCCTGCTGGGCGATCGATGCCTTCGTGCTCCAGCCTCTGGGTCTGGGGTATATGCAGACCGTGGCGTTTATTTTGGTCATCGCCTCCATCGTGCAGGTGGTGGAGATGTTCCTGAAAAAGTCTGTGCCTGCCCTGTATCAGGCGTTGGGCATCTTCCTGCCCCTGATCACCACCAACTGCGCTGTGCTGGGCGTGGCACTGGTGAATGTGCAGGAGGGTTACGACTTTTTGCAGAGCGTCATTAACGGTGCCTGCGGCGGTTTGGGCTTCACCCTTGCCATCGTGCTGTTCGCTTCCGTCCGGGAACGGGTGGACAAAACCGACTGTCCCGAGAGCTTCAAGGGCTACCCTCTGGCACTGGTCAGTGCCGGTCTGATCGCCCTGGCATTTATGGGCTTCTCCGGACTGAAGATCTTCTAAGGAGGGCACGGATATGGAAATTTTGATTGCCATTGCCGTCCTGGGCGGTCTGGGACTGGTCTTTGGTCTGGTGCTGGGCGGTGCTGCCAAGGTGTTTTATGTGGAGACAGACCCCCGGCTGGAACAACTGAACGAAGCACTCCCCGGTGCCAACTGCGGCGGCTGTGGCTATGCCGGCTGCGGCGGCTACGCTGAGGCAGTGCTCAAGGGCGATGCGCCCATCGGTCTGTGCGCCTCCGGCGGCAACGCCTGTGTGCAGGAAATGTCCCGGATCATGGGTGTTAAGGCGGAAGCCATGACCCGGAAAGTAGCGTTGGTGCGCTGCTCCGGACGCCGGACTGTTACCCCCGAGGGCAAAGAACTGGGCGTAAAACAGAAGGGCAGCTATGAGGGTCTGGCAGACTGCGTCGCCGCCTCCAAGGTTGCCGGCAATGGTCCTACCGTATGCAAATTCGGCTGTTTGGGCTTCGGTAACTGTACCAAGGTGTGTCAGTACGACGCGATCTCCGTGGTAGACGGGGTGGCTGTGGTGGATAAGGAAAAATGTGTGGGCTGTATGAGCTGCGCCAAGGCCTGTCCCCGGAATCTGATCGTGCCGGTGGATTACGACCGCCATGTGGTCATCGCCTGCAGCTCCCACGCTAAGGGTGCCGTTACCACCCGGGGCTGTACCCAGGGATGCATCGGCTGCGGTCTGTGCACCAAAATCTGCCCCCACGACGCCATTCATGTGGAGCATAATCTGGCAGTTATCGACTATGAGAAGTGCGTGGGCTGCGGCCTGTGTGCCACGGTCTGCCCCAAGAAGCTGATTTCCAGCAATGTGGAAGACGCCTCCCAGGTGGTCCTGCCTGAAACAACGAAGTAAACAAAAAGTACTGACCCAAAGGTCAGGACTTTTTCTACTTGTCAAATTCCGATTTAACAGGCAGTTTACCGCTTGTCATTCCGAGCGACCAACGGGAGCCGAGGAATCCGTAATACCTTGTAGGAGAACGGATTTCTCCACTCGACTGCGCAATTATTAGTGGTATGCTTGCCACCGGCAAGCATTGGTATATGTGATTCGCTGCGCGGAGCACCACGGTCGAAATGACATGGGTTGGTACAAATTGCTCGATAAACAAAGAATTTGTCAATTCATGGGTAATTCTTCATTCTTAATTCTTAATTCCTAATTCTCCAGTGCTTCCTTTAGTTTTTCCAGTGCTTTTTTCTCAATTCGGGATACGTAACTGCGGCTGATGCCTGTGTGCTTTGCCACTTCCCGTTGGCGCAGGGGTGTGGTCCCTCCCAGACCGTAGCGCAAAACGATCACCTGCCGCTCCCGCTCTGTCAGCACCGCATCCACCGCCACGCACAGCCGCCGCAGGGTCTCCCGGCTGCTGACCCGCTCCATCAGATCCGTATCGTCGCTGACCACATCCATCAGTGCCAGCGCAGCGCCGTCGGTGCCGGTTTCAATGTAGTCGGACAAGGACACATCCTGACTGGATTTTCTCTGGCTGCGGAAGTACATGAGAATTTCATTTTCCACGCACCGGGCGGCGTAGGTAGCCAGCCGCGCCCCTTTGGACATATCGAAGCTCTCTACCCCCTTGATCAATCCAATGGTGCCGATAGAGATCAGATCCTCCTGGTCTGCTGCCTGGGCGTAGTATTTTTTCATAATGTGGGCAACCAATCGCAGGTTGCGCTCGATGAGAATGTTCCGCGCTTCCAGATCTCCCTGGGCCGCAAGGGCCAGATAATGCTGCTCCTCCTGGGCAGTCAGAGGCTTGGGAAAGGACCCGGTGGACAGTTGCAGTGAGTACATCAGACCGCTGAGCATCAGCCATACAGCGGCGATCATAAAACCACCTCCAAATAATAACCGATACGCAAATCGGTTACTACGAGCGTATGAGCCACAGCAAGTCCATTTTCCCAACAAATTCCGATTTGTCGGGCTGCTCGCTTGTCATTTCGAGCGGACCCTGAGCGAAGCCGAAGGGGTAGTCGAGAAATCCGTAATATCCAGCAAGGAGAACGGATTTCTCCGCTCGACTACGCAATTATTAGTGGTATGCTTGCCACCGGCAAGCCTTGGTATTTGTGATTCGCTGCGCGGAGCACCACGGTCGAAATGACATGTGTTGGTGCAAATTGCTCGATAAACAGGAATTTGATGGATCGGGATAGAAAAAGGACACACCCAATGGGTGTGTCCTTCTTCTTATACAAAACAGACTGGGTCCTTACACAATGCCCTGGAGCATCATTGCATCCACGATCTTGCGGAAACCGGCAATATTGGCACCGGCAACATAGTTGCCCTCCATGCCATACTCCCGGGCAGCATCATCGATGTTGTGGAAAATGCCGATCATGATGTTATGCAGCATCTCGTCCACTTCCTCCAGGCTCCAGCTCCGACGCTCGGAGTTCTGGCACATTTCCAGACCGGAGCAGGCAACGCCGCCGGCGTTGGATGCCTTGCCGGGGCAGAACAGAATGCCGTTGTCCTGCAGGTACTTGGTAGCCTCCAGGCTGGTGGGCATATTCGCACCCTCAATAACAGCGAAGCAACCGTTGGCAACCAGTGCCTTGGCATCGTCGATCAGCAGCTCGTCCTGGGTAGCGCAGGGCAGTGCCACGTCGCACTTGGCTGTCCAAACGCCCTTGCCCTCGTGATACTGCGCGCTGGGACGGGCAGCCGCGTACTCGGTCAGTCTTGCCCGCTTCACTTCCTTAACCTGCCGCAGCAGCTCCACGTCGATACCCTCGGAATCGTAGATCCAGCCGGAGGAATCGGAGCAGGTTACAGGCTTTGCGCCCAACTGCCATGCCTTCTCGATGGCGTAAGTAGCAACGTTGCCGGCACCGGAAACTGCCACGACCTTGCCCTCGAGGCTGTGACCGTTGCACTTGAGCATTTCCTGAGTCAGGTACAGAACACCGTAGCCGGTGGCCTGGGTTCTGGCCAGGGAGCCGCCGTAGCTCAGACCCTTGCCGGTGAACACGCCTTCATAAACGCTCTTCAGACGACGGTACTGACCGAAGAAGTAGCCGATCTCTCTTGCGCCAACGCCGATGTCACCGGCAGGCACGTCGGTATCTGCGCCGATGTACTTGTACAGTTCGTTCATAAAGCTCTGGCAGAAAGCCATAATTTCCCGG
>JAZRMP010000030.1:0-4750 GCA_045647705.1 Faecousia sp. | reverse complement strand
ACGAGAAAAGAGAGAGGAAAAATGAAAAAAGTAAAATTATTCTTCAACAATGTAATTATAAGATTCAAATGTGAAGAAAAAAAGCGAAAAGTTGTTAAAAAAGTATTAAGTTCGGAAAACTTTACATTTTGGAACAATGTGGTACAATAGAGTCAAATGGATTTACGGGAGCAAGACTATGCTGGAGAAACTGGAAGCGGTGGCAAACCGCTATGAGGAGATTTGTGCCCGCTCGGAGCAGCCGGATTTTTATAATGATCCAAAAAAAGCGGCGGCTGTTCTGCGGGAAAAGAATGACCTGGAGCCCATTATCGAGGCTTACCGTGGGTATCTTTCTGCCCAACAGGATATGGCGGATGCACAGGAACTGATGAGCGATCCGGAGATGAAGGAGCTTTGTCAGCAGACCTATCAGGAGGCAAAACAGCAAACGGAAATGCTGTTTGAGCAGTTACAAATATTGTTGTTGCCCAAGGACCCCAACGACGAAAAAAGTGTGATCGTAGAAATTCGGGGGGGTGTAGGCGGTGAGGAAAGCGCCTTGTTTGCCCACAGCCTGTTCCGGATGTATTCCATGTATGCGGCGCAGAAAGGTTGGTCTGTAGAACTGATGAACTACAATGAGACAGAGCTGGGCGGCATTAAGGAAGCGGATTTTGTGGTAAACGGCAGGGGTGCCTATTCCCGGCTGAAATATGAGTCGGGGGTCCACCGGGTCCAACGAGTGCCGGAGACAGAGTCCGGAGGGCGGGTGCATACTTCTACAGCCACAGTGGCAGTGCTGCCAGAGATGGAGGAAGCGTCGGTGCAGATCAACCCGGCAGATATTGAAATGCAGGTTTACAGGGCCTCCGGTGCCGGCGGTCAGCATGTTAACAAGACCAGCTCTGCTGTGCGGCTGATCCATAAGCCTTCCGGGATAGTGGTTGCCTGCCAGGAGGAGCGAAGCCAGCTTCAGAATCGGGAAAAATGTATGCGAATGCTGGCCTCTAAGCTTTATGAGATCGAGCAGGAGAAACTGGATAGCCAGGTAACCGGTATGCGCCGAAGTCAGGTCGGAACCGGTATGCGAAACGAACGGATTCGGACCTACAATTTTCCCCAAGGGCGGGTAACAGACCACCGGATCGGTTTGACCCTTTATAAGATCGATCAGATTATGGATGGCAGTTTGGATGAGGTTATCGATGCCCTTGCGACTGCCGATCAGGCGGAGAAGCTGAAAAACGCACAATAAACAAATTCCAATTTGCCGGCGCATTTAAGCATCTTATTTGCAGAGGCGACCATCGGTCGTCCGTTGCGGACGTGCAGTGTACGCTCCTGCGATATTATATGACAGACTGCCCGGAAAACAGGAATTTGAAAGGAAAAAGAAATATGCTATACATTACAAATTCCCCGGAGGAGACGGAGGCGGTAGGACAGGCACTGGGAAAGGTGCTTGTGCCGGGAACGGTCCTTGCCTACCGGGGGGATCTGGGGGCGGGGAAGACTGCTTTCACCCGGGGGCTTGCCCGGGGACTGGGCGCATCGGACCGGGTAACCAGTCCTACCTACACCATCGTCAATGAATATTTGTCCGGTAGGATCCCTCTGTTTCATTTTGATATGTATCGGTTGGGTTCATCCGAGGAGCTGTGGGACATTGGCTGGGAGGATTATCTGCTCCGGGGCGGTGTCTGCGCTGTTGAATGGAGCGAGAATGTGGAAGATGCGTTGGAGGACGCGGTAACGGTGTGCATTGAAAAGATGGATGAGAATGTACGCAGAATTACCATAGAGGGAGGAGACGGATATGCTGATATTGGCCTTTGAGACTTCTGCCAAGGCAGGCTCCGTTGCCCTGTTGGATGGGGAAATCCTGTTGGCGGAGAGCTATCAGAACACCGGTCTGACACACTCCCAAACAGTGATGCCCATGGCAGAAACGGTGCTGAAAAGCTGCGGGGTTACTCCCAAAGATGTGCAGGCGGTGGCAGTGGCGGCAGGTCCCGGCAGCTTTACCGGGGTGCGGATTGGTGTTGCGGCGGCAAAAGGCTTTGCATGGGGCGGCGAAATCCCCTGTTACGGCGTGTCGACCCTAGAAGCCATGGCACTGCAACTGGGCGTGCACAACGGCTATGTTCTGCCGGTGATGGATGCTCGGAGAGCGCAGGTGTATAACGCACTGTTCCGGGCAAAGGATGGCATTCTGGAGCGGATTTGTCCTGACCGCGCCATTAGCCTTGAGGACCTGGGGGAAGAAATAAAAAATTTGTCGGAACCTGTTTTTTTGGTTGGAGATGGGAGCAACCTGTGCTATAATACCCTCAGGGAAACTGTGTCCGGACTGGTATTGCCTCCGGAACACCGGATGCATCAGCGTGCGGTAGGCGTCGGTCTGGCGGCATTGCGGAAGATTGCAGCCGGTGAGGCTGGGGATGCCGGGGCGCTGGAGCCGAACTATTTAAGACTTTCCCAGGCAGAGCGGGAGCGACTTGCCCGGGAACAAAAATAAAGGAGAGATAGATATGAGCACGGTACATGTACTGGAGCATCCTTTGATTCAGCATAAGCTGGCGATTCTGCGCAGCAAAAACACCAGCGTTAAGGAGTTTCGGGAATTGATTGGCGAGATTTCCGGGCTGATGTGCTATGAGGCTACCCGGAATCTGCCCACCAAAGAGGTAGAGGTCCAGACACCGTTGGCCATTGCAAAATGCCGCCGTCTTGCAGGTAAGAAACTGGCAATTATTCCGATTCTGCGTGCAGGTTTGGGCATGGTGGATGCAATGGTGGACCTGATCCCTTCTGCCAAGATCGGACACATCGGTCTTTATCGGGATCCGGAGACCCATCAGCCGGTTGAGTATTACTGCAAGCTGCCCGAGGACATCGGTAACCGGCAGGTATTTGTGGTGGACCCCATGTTGGCAACAGGCGGAAGTGCAGTGGCGGCGATTGATTTTCTGAAGCAGCATGGCTGCCAGAACATTATTATGATGAACATTATCGGTGCTCCCGAGGGTGTAGAAGTGGTACAGAAGGCACACCCGGATGTGGACATCTATTTGGCGGCACTGGATGAGAAGCTGAACGAGCATGCCTATATCGTTCCCGGACTGGGTGATGCGGGCGACCGTATTTTTGGTACCAAGTAAATAGAAAATGCGCTCCTTAGGCGAAAGCTAAGGAGCGCATTTGTTTAAGCTTACTTCTTGTTGATCCGTTCTTTTAAGATTTTAATTTGGTAATCATAAATGTCCTGCTCATATTGAAAACGGCGTGTTTTGCCATAACGGTCGGTAAAGTACAGATAGAAGTAGTGATTTCTTGTGGCGTTTCTTCTGTAGCGATAAACTCTTTTGACTTCCCGGCAGTGGGTGATGTCCTTATATAAATAGTATGTGCCGTTGAATGGGTTGGTTTGGCAATAAAAACCATCCTTCTCTATTTTAATTTGGAAGAAGAAATAGGTAAACAGGGCGTTTGTTGCCACAAGGCACGCCAGAAGCAAACTCAATGCACCCATCAGGACCCCGATGCCGCCTAGCTGCAGCATGGGAATGCTGAAAAAGCACACCAAACCCACCACAACAAAGGCACTGACCAGTCCGATTACGCCTCCGGCTTTGCCGTCGATGCGGTATTGCTGCGCGTGTTCTTCTTCGGCAGTCCGTCCGGCTGTCTCCGTTTGTGTGCGACGGACCAAATATTGGGCGGCGGTTTCGTCGTTATAATAGACGGCAAAGCGATAGACCTTGCCATCTGCGGTTTCAAAATGGCAGTACTTTGATTGGTGGCCACTGAGGTTTTGCCCTGCGGAAAACCAAGCTTTATTCAGCTCGCTGTAATTGTGGTACATACCGTTGCCGATTTGGGTTTGGTAGTAAAATCCGTCTTTTCCGATTAGCACCTTATAAAACAGCAGCCGATAGACAGTGATAAGTAGAAGCACAGCCATGATTACAGAAAGAATGTCGCAAAATAAGTATGCCGGGTTTTGTGCTTTGTGCAACCAAAGGCTGAGGCTGCCGAATAACACCGTCATACCAAGCGACAGAACGACCGGCGTTTTCCCGGTTCCAATTTGATATTTCCATTGCTGTGTAGCCAAGACAAAAGCTCCTCTCCGATTTTTTGTTCATTGTAGCATTGGCAGAAGGGGATTGCAAGGGCTTTATCTCTACCCGGGCAAGCTGCCTCCGTATCTTGTGCCATCTTTGGTATACACAGCATGAAACTGTCCGGCAAAACGGAATTAACGGTTGAAACCAGGGCTGGTTTTTGATACAATAACCAAAAAGAAAAACAAGGCGGTGAGCGAATGCACACCAAAGAGGAATATATTGCCGTATTTGATTCCGGTATTGGCGGCATTAGTGTCCTGCGAGAATTGGTCAAGCAGATGCCCGCAGAGCGGTATCTGTACTTTGGGGATTCTGCCAATGCCCCCTATGGTGCCCGGTCCACAGATGAGGTGCGCCGGCTGACGATGGAAGCGGTGCAGATGCTTATGGCGCGGGGGATCAAGGCGTTGGTGGTGGCTTGCAATACAGCCACGGCGGCGGCGATCGGACAGCTTCGGAGCAGTTATCCCGATACCATCATCATCGGTATCGAACCGGCACTGAAGGTGGCGGCAGACCGGTTTCCCGGAGGGAATATCGGTGTGATGGCCACCCCGGTAACGCTGCGGGAGAATAAATTCCATCGACAAATGGAGCGTTTTCCCGGGGTTACGGTGCATACCATACCGGTTCCGGCG
>JAZRMP010000029.1:0-11751 GCA_045647705.1 Faecousia sp. | reverse complement strand
GCACTGTTTCTGGACAGCACACCCAGAATCCTCGATCTATGCACAGGCTCCGGTTGTATCGGTCTGGCAATTGCCCATAGGGTAAAGGATGCTCGGGTAACGCTTGCTGACATTTCCAATGAAGCGATTGCGACGGCAAAGAAAAATATTGTCGGTCAAAAGCTCGGTGGCAGGGTATCCTGTGTACGTGCGGATGCGTTGGACAAGCCTGCCGGGTTTCTTGGGAAATTTGATATGATCGTGTCTAATCCGCCCTATATTACCACGCAGGAGATGAAAGAACTGCCCACAAGCGTACGGGACTTTGAACCCCACCTTGCGCTTCATGGTGGTGCAGACGGTCTTGATTTTTATCGTGCCATAGCACAGAATTATGTACAGGCATTAAAGCCTGGCGGCTATTTGTGCTTTGAGTTTGGCATGGGGCAGGGAGATGCCGTTTGCCGGATTTTAGAATCAAATGGGTATACCATTCTGGAACGTTCCAGAGATTATAATGACAGAGAAAGGGCAGTGATTGCCCAATTTGGCAGGAAGGAAGTATAGTATGGCTACCAGAAAGACAGTTTATGATGCACCTACTCCCGCAACAGACAAGAAGAAGGCCCTCCAGACTGCACTGGCGCAGATTGAGAAGAATTTCGGAAAGGGAACGGTTATGCGTTTGGGAGACCGCCCGGAAATGAATGTGGATGCGATACCCACAGGATCCCTTGCACTGGATGCGGCACTGGGAATCGGCGGTGTTCCCAAAGGACGTATTATTGAGATTTACGGACCGGAATCCTCCGGTAAAACCACATTGGCACTGCACATTTTGGCAGAGACCCAAAAAATGGGTGGAGAAGTTGCCTTTGTGGATGCAGAGCATGCCTTGGATCCTGTATATGCGGCTGCCCTTGGGGTTGATACTGACAATATGTTGGTTTCTCAGCCGGATACAGGCGAACAGGCGTTGGAAATTACGGATGCTCTGGTACGTTCCGGTGCGGTGGATGCAGTTGTTGTGGACTCAGTTGCAGCTTTGGTTCCTAAGCAGGAAATTGAGGGAGAGATGGGCGACACCTTCGTTGGTTTGCAGGCAAGGCTTATGTCCCAGGCACTACGTAAGCTTGCCGGTACGATTTCCAAGACCAACTGTGTGGTTATTTTTATTAACCAACTGCGTATGAAGATCGGTGTTATGTACGGAAATCCTGAGACTACCACCGGTGGTAATGCGTTGAAATTTTATTCCTCTGTCCGGTTGGATGTCCGCCGTGTGGAATCCATCAAGGAGGGTGGAAATGTGATCGGTAATAAGACCCGTGTTAAGGTGGTCAAGAATAAGGTTGCACCTCCTTTCCGTGAAGCATACTTCGATATTATGTATGGTCAGGGAATCAGCAAATGGGGTGAGCTTGTAGACCTGGCTGTCCAGATGGAAATCGTTCAAAAGAGTGGAAGTTGGTTCAGTATGGACGATGAGCGTATTGGCCAGGGAAAGGACAGTGTAAAGGCGTTCCTGCAGGCAAATCCCGACATTGCTGAACAGGTGGAGGCGCAGGTTCGCGCAAATCTAATCCAAGGCAATGCTACCAAGGAGCCTGCCAGAGCTGCTGAGCGGCCTGTTGTCGTGAGCGCGGACGATTTTAATGATGAGGGTTGATTCCGTCTCCTCCCGCCCGGACAGGGCAGGAAGATATGTGGTACGCCTAGACGATGGGACTGTAATACGGCTATACCGTCAAACAATAGAGGATTTTGGTCTGTATTCGGGTCTCGAATTGTCGGATGAGCAATTTGCGGCACTTAACAAAGCCGCAGGTGCTATGTCTGCCAAGATGCGTGCGGTGAGAATTGTAGCGGCCTCCAGTGTCTCAAAGGGGGATCTGGAGCAAAGGCTGATCTACAAGGGTGAGGATCCCGGCCAGGCAAGGGCTGCTGTGCAATGGATGGAACAGCTTCAGCTTGTGGACGATAGAAAGACGGCAGAGCAAGTTGTCCAACGTTGTATCAGTAAAGGCTACGGTATTTCCCGGGCAAAACAGGCACTGTATGAAAAGCGCATCCCGAAAGAGTATTGGGATGCGGTGCTTGCAGACTATCCCGACCAATTGGATGCAATTCTGACATTTTTGCGTCTTAAGGTCGGAGACAGCGATGCCCCCCGGGTTCTACAAAAGGCAGTGGATGCATTGATCCGCAGGGGACACAGTTATACACAGATACGGCGGGGGATAGAGACCCTTTCGTTGGATACGGATAATTTTCCGGAGGAATAGTATGGCAAATATCGGTTTTATCTCCCTGGGCTGTGCCAAGAACCAGGTGGATTGTGAGCGCATGATGTACCGAGTGCAGGAGGCGGGGCATCAAGTTTGTGCGGATGTGGTTGGCTGCGATGTGGTTGTAATAAACACCTGCGGTTTTATTGATTCAGCAAAGTCTGAGGCGATTGAATTTATTCTGCGGATGGGACAACTGAAAAGTGAGGGGCTGATCGGTAAGATATTGGTTACCGGTTGCCTGTCTCAGCGTTATCAGAAGATGATCCCCATGGAGATGCCGGAAGTGGATGGGATTCTAGGAACTGGAAGTTACACAGAAATTGTGCCGGCAATTGAGGAATTACTCAGTGGGCGTTTGGTGGAAGTGTTTGGTTCCATTGATGCGCCAGAGGAGGAGACCGGCAGAATTTTAACTACACCTGAGCACTATGCGTACATAAAGATCGCAGAGGGCTGCGATAACCGATGTGCCTATTGTGTGATCCCATCGCTCAGAGGACGCTTCCGCAGCAGAAGCTTGGACGATGTACTGTATGAAGCAAGACTTCTTGCTGATAATGGCGTAAAGGAATTGATTGTGGTTGCCCAGGATACCAGCCGGTACGGTACCGATTTGCCGGGGCATCAGCGTTTGCTTCCGGAACTTTTGGATAAGCTTTGCCAAATTGATGGGCTTCAGTGGATCCGGATTCACTATGTCTATCCGGATGAAATTGATGATGCACTGATTGATGTAATTGCTACGCAGCCCAAAATAGTAAAATATCTGGATATTCCGATTCAGCATTGCAACAGCAAGATACTAAAACAGATGAACAGACGCGGCGACGGTGAATATCTGCAGAAGCTTTTTACCAAACTTCGCCAAAGGATTCCCGGACTGGTGCTGCGTACCAGCGTCATTACCGGCCTGCCGGGCGAGGGGGAGGAAGAGTTCACAGAACTCTGTGAATTTTTAAAGGAGATGTGTTTGGAGCGAGTTGGCGCATTTCCCTTTTCTCCAGAGGAGGGAACCCCTGCGGCACAAATGGAGCATCCCAATGCAGAGGTGGCTCAGCAGCGAGCGGAGCGAATTGAATCCATTCAGTCGCAAATTATGGATGCGTATAACGAGAGCATGATTGGCAAGACACTCCCTGTTTTGGTTGATGGCTTTGATGAAGAATATGAGCAGTTTTATGGTCGTACATTTGCCGATTCCCCAGACATTGATGGTAGAGTCTGGATTGCTTCTGAGGAAGCGATCTCCGAGGGGGGATTTGTGCGGGTATGTATTGATGGGCTTATAGATGGGGATTTGTCCGGTTATATAGTGGAGGAATTGTAATGACGACAGCAAGTAAAATTACATTGATCCGAATGGCATTCATTCCATTGCTCATTGTGTTTATGTATATGAGCGGTGGTGTTGCAGGAAGCTGGCCCCTGTGGGCAGCGCTTTTTGTGTTCGTACTGGCAAGTCTGACGGATTATGTGGACGGCTATATTGCACGTAAATACAATCAGGTAAGTGATTTTGGCAAATTTCTGGATCCCCTTGCAGATAAGCTGTTGACCATTGCGGCAATGACTGTGTTTTGTGAGTGGGGAATTTTTCCTGCATGGTCATTGGTTATTGTTTTGACCAGAGAATTTGCAGTTACCGGACTTCGCCTTGTTGCGGTTGGAAAAGGAACGGTGATAGCCGCAGGGTGGAGTGGCAAGGTAAAAACGGCCAGTACAATGATTGGTCTGTGCGTTATGATGGCATTTCCACAGTTTCCCATCCTCAATGGAATCATTGTCGGTATGATTGTAATAACTACGGTGTATTCCGGTTTTGAATATTTTTCTCAAAACTGGGATTGTCTATGGGATAAATAATTGGGTACTCCGATGGGATTATGACGGAGTGTCTATAGCGTCAGAGGTAACTATGAACGAAAAGGAAATTGGCGAAATCCGTCGGAGAGTGCGGCGGGATCGCAGCAATATGACAGCCATCTATGGCTGCTATGTCAATGCAAACAAAGAGATTATATCCAGTTTTTCACAGAGTGTGGGTATGATGCCGGAGAACGAGGCAGAGAAATATTTCGGCGTATTGAAGCGGACAATGTCCGGCGGTATTGGCAGGAATTTAATTGATATTAATTTTACCACCGCGCAGGTAGCAGATAGTCCTGAGCACAAATTTCTTATGGAACTTCGTAAATGCTCTCTGCAGGATGCGTCTCTGCGCAAGGAACTGTTTCAGAAGATAATAGATGCAGTTTCCTTTGAGGATAATTATGTGATATTGATTGGGTGCGACAATTATGATGTGCCCTTTAAAAGTAAAGATGATGCCATACAGGCAGATGCTTCCGGGGAAGTCTATAAGTACCTTTTGTGTGCGGTATGTCCGGTGAAGCAATCCAAGCCCGGTTTGCGCTATATGGCGGATGAAAAGACCTTCCACGATGGTGGAATCACGCAGGTGATTGGCGCGCCGGAACTGGGTTTTCTATTCCCGGCTTTTGACGACCGCAGTACGAACATTTATAGTGCGTTGTTCTATACCCACAGCATTAAGGACTCAAATCAGGCCTTTGTGGATGCAATATTCCATGTGCAGGCACCCACCCCTGCTGCTGAACAGAAAAAATCCTTTGAAGCACTGCTAACCAATGCGCTGGATAAGGAGTGTAGCCTTGAGGTGGTGCAAAATGTCCACGATCAGCTTTGCCAGTGTATTGACCTGCACAAGCAGAGCGGTGATAAGGATCCACTGCTGATTTCTAAGGAACAGGTGAAAACAGTACTGGAATCCAGTGGTGTTTCAGAGTCTCGTGTTGCGAAATTCAGTGTGGATTTTGATGAAACCTTTGGTTTTGATGCACAGATTCACCCCAAAAATATTATTGATAATAAAAAATTTTCCATTAACACTCCGGATGTCTCTATTAGGGTCAACCCGGAACGCAGCGACTTGATTGAGACTCGGATTATCGGCGGTGTAAAGTACATTCTTATCTGCGCAGATGAGAATGTTGAGGTCAATGGTGTAAATATCAATATAGCGGATCGGGAGGAAGTTTGTCTTTAACGATTGCTATTTGCGTTTATCTACAGTATAATTTGAACACAGGGGGAATGTACTATGTCATCAATCGGGCGGGCACGCTATCATGTAGATTTCCGCAGCAACTGGGTGGCAACGGCTGCGCTGTTTGCAGGAGTTGGCTTCTTTCTGCTGTGTGTATATTATTTTGGATTCACCAATTTACTGGATTGTAATATTGGACAAATCCTCTTTTATATGCTTCTGCCTATGGCTGTGCTTGCGGCAGTGGTGGTTATTCTGCGCGTGATGCAGTATGATTCTATGCAGACTCTTTGTTTGCTTGGCAGCATTTACAGCATTCTGATGGTTATTCGCAGTTTCTCCTACGGAAGTGTTGTGAATATGATTATTGCCGTGGTCTGGTATTTACTGACGGCATCGGTATGCATTGCTTTGCTGACGGGGTTCTTGTCTGATAAGCGGTATATGGCAGGAGCATTTCTGTTTCCAGTGGTAATTCGCTTCTTTATAGTGGATATTGCCCAATATCTATTGACCCTTTCACTGATTGAATTTGTGCAGGAGGCAGCAGCGTTGTGCGGACTGATTGCCTTTGGGTTTGTTGCACTTTGCTTTCAGCCGATTCCCACAAAACGAAGAGCAGAACAATGAGAAAAACTCCACCAACTAACAGTTGGTGGAGTTTTGCATACTCTGGTTATTTGCCGTCTTGTGCTAAGGAAATAATAATATCCGCACATTTTTCTACCCCAAGGGTGCTGCTGTTAAGACAAATATCATAATTGTGTGCAGCGCCCCAAGTTCTGCCGGTGTAGTGATGGTAATTCACCCGGCGTCGCTTATCTTTTTCCGAAAGACGGGCAGAGGGGCTCTTTTCGGATTCACCGTAAAGCCGAACAATTCGGTCTGCCCGGAAAGCCTTGTCTGCGTGAATAAAGGCATGAAGACAGTCCTCACGGTCCTTGAGAATATAATCTGCGTTTCGACCTACGATAACACAGGGGCCCTTCTCAGCCAACTGTAGGATTACGCTGCACTGGATGTTCCAAAGGAAATCTGCGGTAGACATACCGTGCATAACATTAGGTACGCTTTGGTGGGCAAAGGCGTAGGAAAAAAAGCTGTTGCCGGGTGCGTGTTCGCCGTGTTCCTCTATGTAATGTTTGGCAAAACCGGATTCAAGTGCGATGTGCTCCACCAGCTCTTTGTCATAGAAAGGAATACCTAATTTTTCTGCAACAAGGTGGCCAATGGTTCTTCCGCCACTGCCAAATTCTCGGCTGATTGTAATGATCTTCTTTTCCATGTAGAACCCCTCCTTTGGAATCCTTGATTACAATAATATTATAACAATGTGATTATAATATGTCAATGGGAGGTGCATGTGTTATATAACAGGCACAAAATATTGTGCCTGTTTGTGGTGCTACATGATGTGTTCTTCTGCACAGTTGTCAAGAACGCGCTTACCCATTTCTCCGGGTTTTGCCACTGAGAATTCCGCAATGCTGGTATGGTCAAATTTTGGGCAGAGCCTGTTCTCCGGCTCCAGTCGCAGATCGTGGGTTTGTGTTTTCTTTCTTTTCATAATATCACCTCAAAGCTAGGATACCCCGAAAAAGGGCAGCACCTCCAAGGAAGTGCTGCCCAGTAATGTTATTCAATAGTTAATGCATAGACTTTTTGACCACGGGTACCAACAACAATTGTATTTTCAAAGATTGCAGGGGATGCTTCGATGTTGGCACCGAGAGATACCGTACTAAGTATCTCACCGGTCGACCCGCGACGAAGGGAGGCTTTGCCTGCTGAGTCGCAGATCACGATATAGGACTTGTTATCCTTTGTGTAAACAGCAGTTGGGGAGCTCCAGCAGTAATTGCTTAATGTTTCTTCCCAGACTACCTCGCCGGTTTGCGTACTCAGTGCCACAAGGATTCCCTCCCACGCTTGGGGTGCCTTTGCGATAGAGTATATAACAAGACCTTCCAGGTCTGTTCCCTTTTTGCCCAGAACAGGTGAGGAGAGAATTCCACCGGAGACATCTTTGTCATATACAATGTCAGTATATGATTTACTCCAAATCATCTCGCCGGTCTGGGCGTTGAGCTTATAGATAAATGATGTACCTTGGTTAAACTCCATTGAGGTGGCAGTATATATGTATCCATTGCCATCCTCACCCCACTCAAATACCGGGGATGCATTTACATCATCTTTTGTATCAAATGCCCACACGAGTGCCATGGTGTTTAAATCGATACAGTAGAACATACCGCCGTTGTCGCCCAGATACAAATATCCGTTCACTGCAATACAACTGCATTCATAACCTTTCGTGCGCCCTGCATCTGTATCGTAGCGGACCTTAACGGTTTCTTCCGGGTCCACAGAGATTGCTCCGGCTTCCGGGTCGTAGTTTGTATTTAGCTTCAGTGTGTACAGGATTCCGCTTTCACCGGGCCAGATTAGTGTGTCTGTTTCTGCATCTACCAATGGGGCTGAATCAAAAGCAAACCAGGTCTTTCGCAAGGCAAAGCCATCAGAGCCACTGCGTTCATGGATGATACTGCCGTTGATTAGATCGATGATATACATTCTGGGAATTTTACCATTGTACACATCACCCGAACCTACATACATTAGGGGGTAACCCCGGGGGTCCAGCGAACCAGCACCCTTGAAGTTCATGCCTACCCATAGGGGGTCGCGGGTATAGGTGCCGTCATCCAGATCGTAGAAGTAGATATAACCATCCAACGTTGCGTATATAACCTCTACAAGATCTTCCTTTTGTTTTTTGCTTTCTTTAAGATTCATGATAGCCTTGGTGTCCTCATCCCAGCGAACGATGAGAGGTTGTCCGGTCCAACCGCTTCCGGTCCAGCCGTTGTGTGCACCAATAGTTGAATTCCATTTTTCGGTCAGGGACTCATTTTCCACATCTGCGGTGCCGTAGTTTGCGCCGGAACGGTAGTTATCTCCACGGAAGGTGGTAATGCCTTCCAGGGCGGTGTATTCGTTGCCCTTGCCAAAGGTGATAGTATCGGCTCGGTTAAAGTTTTCTACAATAGAGCCGTGTTCGATGATTTCCCATTTGACACCCCAGTTAGACGGATCGCTGTCTTGCGTCTTCTCCGGTGCAAAGGTTGGCTCTGGGACAGTGGGAGGTACAGTTGTGGCTTCGGTGGTTACTTCCGTAGTGTCCTCGGTTGTGGCATAGGTAGATGTAGAGGGGACGGCGTTCTGGGGCGTTACGTTCAGAATACTGTATTGCTGATAGCACAGCAGTGTGCAGACCAGAACAATAGTGGTTGCCACATACATCATACCAAGAATCAGCTTCATAGAACCGGAGCGAGAGCCGGACCGGATGCTGACCACGGTAAAGACAATGGAGCAAAGAGTAAGCGCGACGAGAATTGCTACCATTACGATCAAAGCAGGCTTTAAAAACAGCAGTTCACCGATGCTGACAGATTCTTCTGCCGTCGCATATACCCCAAAGGACAAAGCAGACATAAGAAGAAGTGCAGATAGTATTGTGATAATTCGTTTCATTACGCACCTCCGTAATGTGTTGATTTATGTTTTATTATAGCATCAACGTACGAAACAAGCAAGCAAAAAGGGCGACATAAATAGAAATTTACTGCATCAGCAAGGATTGCGAACGAGGACGATTTGTGATATACTTATACCATTAAAAACAAGGAGCGGCCTATGGAAAAGATCATTGAGACCTTAGCGGAGGAGCTTGGTCAAAAAAGAGAACATATAAGCAATGTAATAACCCTTTTAGATGAGGGGAATACGATTCCTTTTATTGCCAGATACCGTAAGGAAATGCATGGTGCCATGGATGATACCACCCTGCGTACGCTGGAAACCAGATTGAATTATCTGCGGAATCTTACGCAGCGCAAGGAGGAGGTCTGCAAGTCTATTGAAAGCCAAGAAAAACTGACGCAAGAGCTTGCAGACGCAATTCATGCAGCTACGACCCTTGCGGAAGTGGAGGACTTTTACCGTCCCTATAAGCAAAAGCGCAGAACAAGGGCAACTGTGGCAAAAGAAAAGGGCTTGGAGCCCCTGGCACTTGCAATTTTTGCCCAGACCGGTGAGGACCCTGCTGCGTTGGCGAAGGATTATATTGATTCCGAAAAGGGTGTTGAGACTTTGGAGGATGCTTTGGCCGGTGCTTCTGATATTATTGCGGAAATGATCTCTGACGATGCGGATATTCGCAAAGCACTGCGTCTAAAAATGGAGCGCATGGCAGTTATCACTGTGCAGGCAGTTGACCCTGAGAATGACAGCGTTTATCGCCTTTACTATGATTTCAAGGCTCCGGTTTCCAAATTAATGAATCACCAGATTTTGGCGATCAATAGGGGAGAGAAAGAGGAATTACTAAAGGTGTCTGTGGCATTGCCCGGCGCAGAGGGACAGGCTCTGGTTTGCCGTGGTGCCTTAAAACCGGGTGCAGTGGTTTCTTCCTTTGTTCGTGGCGCGGCAGAAGATGCCTATACCCGTTTGATCGCTCCCAGCGCGGAGCGTGAGCTCCGCAGTACATTGACTGATCGGGCGGCAGAATCTGCCATTAATAACTTTGCACTGAATCTGAAACCTCTGCTGATGCAGCCTCCTGTAAAAGGCTTTGTAACTATGGGTCTTGATCCCGGATACCGTAATGGATGTAAGGTTGCTGTGGTGGATGAAACAGGCAGAGTCTTGGATACCAATGTTGTTTATCCAACCTTCTCTGAAAGGAAGAAAGAGGATGCTATCGAGATTCTCTCCCGTATGATTCGCAAGCACGGTGTTCGTCATATCGCCATTGGCAACGGTACAGCATCCCGGGAGACGGAGGCCATGACTGTGGAAATGATTCGTAATCTCCCCGGTGTCAGCTATATGATCGTTAATGAGGCAGGTGCTTCTGTGTATTCTGCGTCTAAATTGGCGGCAGAGGAGTTCCCGGATTATGATGTAAACCTACGTAGTGCTGTTTCCATTGCCCGTCGCCTTCAGGACCCTCTGGCGGAGCTTGTAAAAATTGATCCCAAAGCCATTGGTGTAGGTCAATACCAGCACGATATGCCTCAGAAACGCTTGGATGAAGCCCTAGGCGGGGTGGTGGAAGATTGTGTTAACGGTGTAGGGGTTGACCTGAATACCGCTTCTGTCAGTCTGTTGCAGCAGGTGTCCGGTCTGACATCCGCAACTGCTAAGAATATCGTTGCTTATCGGGAGGAGAACGGCGCGTTTACTTCCCGAGCACAGTTGAAGAAAGTCCCTAAATTGGGGCCAAAAGCGTTCCAGCAGTGTGCGGGTTTCCTTCGTGTTCCGGAAAGTAAGGAGATCTTAGACAATACCGGTGTCCACCCGGAAACCTATGATGCAGCAGGGAAGCTGCTTACTTTGTGCGGTTACGACAGGGGCGCAGTGAAGTCCGGGGAACTTTCAGAGCTAATGGATCGTATTGTGCGCTACGGCGAGGAGAAGTTGGCGGAGGATTGCGGTATTGGCGTGCCTACCCTCCAGGATGTTGCGAAAGAGCTTCTGAAGCCCGGCAGAGATCCCAGAGATGAGTTGCCTGCGCCGATTCTGCGCACCGACGTGTTGGAAATGAAGGATTTGAAGCCCGGCATGATCCTGTCCGGTACTGTCCGGAATGTGATCGATTTCGGCGTGTTTGTGGATATTGGTGTCCACCAGGACGGACTTGTCCACATATCCCAGGTATGTAACCGCAGAGTGAAACACCCATCCGAGGTAGTTAAGGTTGGCGATGTGGTAAAAGTCAGCGTCCTGGAAGTAGACGAGAAGAGAAAGCGCATTAGTCTTACCATGAAGAATATTCCAACAGAGGCTTAATCGCAGATCACATTATTTAGCAGAACCGAGGGGACTAATTTTGTATTTATAACCCTCTGAACGGGGGTTATAAATACTTGTAGCTACCAGTGTTTTCGCTGGAGGCAGGATTGTCCACCAGACGGTTCCATTTAGGTGGGGCGATTTTTCCTCTGGCAGAGCATACGAAATAAAAAGACCACCCGTATGGGTGGTCTTTTTATTTGGTGGAGCCGAGGGGAATCGAACCCCTGTCCGAAAGCAACTTGGAAAGAACTTCTCCGGGCGCAGTTTGTTATTTACATTCCCTCAGCCGGACGGGAACAAACACCCTTCCGGAATCAGTAGCTTCATGATGCGTGGTATGGGCAAAGCTTACCATACGCACGGTCTCCACTCAAATCACACCCGAGCCCGGCTCGTGGACCTTCCGGGGCGGATGGGCGCCTAATTAGGCAGCCAGAGCAACAGTATTGTTGTCAGTTAAATTTAAAAAGTACCCGTTTTATCGCGGTCAGGTGCCGCGGCCCGCTTATCCAGCCTCACTACCCACGTCGAAACCAGTACGGCCCCATG
>JAZRMP010000028.1:0-6322 GCA_045647705.1 Faecousia sp. | reverse complement strand
ACTGGCATCGTCCATAATGATGATAGGGACTTTTGTGTTATAAGCACCCGCCTCATTGACAGTGAAGCTGCTATTGAGATTACTCAGACCCAGCTTCTGTACATCGTCACTTAGGTAATCACCCGGAATTTGGGTGCTGGTATTTACAATTCGATGAACAATGCAACCAGTTACATCTTCAGTATTTCTGATATCGCCCAGCAATTCCTCGCTGTAAATGTCACCCTCAACGGTCACAAGGAAATCCCAGTTGTTCTTATAGCGGTCAAAGTAGGTTCTTTGTGTACTAAGACCGGACACACCAAGCATATTCAAAATCGAGATGCAAGCAAAAACAGCCAACAGAATGGACATTGTACCTATTCTCATAGCCTTGCGTCTTGCATGCAGGGACTTCCGGGCCAGCTCACCATAAACACCGAAAATTGCAGAGGTAATGCGATAGCGCCGCACTCGCTTGATGATTGGCTCGTTGCCATAATGAATGGCTTCCAACGGAGTCATGCGGCTGAGTTTTCTTGCAGGAATCCAGGCAGACACTGCAGCAGTCAGCATAGAAAAACCGAAGGAGCCAACAAATACCATGGGGTGATAGGTAAAGGTCAAGGTATAGTCACGCAGGTTGGCAGTTGAGCTGATGATGAATGCCATAATCGCCCAGCTGAGGCCGATGCCAATAAGATTACCAACAATGCTGGCAGGCAAGGACAGCACCACCACTTCGTTGACCAAGGTAGATTTGATCTGCCGGGGTGTTGCACCAACACTTTGCAGGATACCCAATTGATGAATACGGGTTGTCATAGTCGCCGCAAAAGCGTGATGAATCATCATAATCAGCGCAATGCTGGCAATAGTGAATACCGCGATATAGGCGATGACTACCGGGGTAAACTCAACTTGAGAGGATCCGGCTTGATTAACCTGATCTGCCCACAGATTGTAAAACAAACCGCTAGCCATACTGAGCATCATAGATGCCAGGAAGGAAATGACCAAAACAAACCGATTTCCAGTTTTGTTGTGCCGAAGGAAACTCCAGCTATAAGCGTTCCACATAAGAAGACCCCCTTAATGAGTTTTCTCGTCGGAAACGATCTGGCCGTCTGCGATTCGGATAATCCGGTCTGCCTGCAAGGCAATGTTCTCATCGTGGGTAATCACGATCAGTGTCTGTCCATATTTCTTGTTGGAGTATTTCAGCAGCTCCATAATCTCCTGGCTGCTCTTGCTGTCCAGGTTGCCGGTAGGCTCGTCTGCCAATACCAAAGCCGGAGCATTGATCAGCGCTCTGCCGATAGAAACACGCTGCTGCTGACCGCCGGAAAGCTGGCTAGGCAAGTGCTTCTTGCGATCTGTCAAACCCAGGACTTCCAGCAGTTCGTTCACGCGGGTCTCATTCACCTTCTGACCATCCAGCTTCAGCGGCAGAGTCATATTCTTCACAACATTCAGAATGGGGATCAGATTGTAGAACTGATAAATCAAGCCAACTTGGCGACGACGGAAAATTGCCAGCTGATTTTTGTTCTTCTTGTACACATCCTGGCCATCCACATAGATGTGACCGGAGGTAGGCTTGTCCACACCGCCAATCAAATGCAACAATGTAGATTTGCCGGAACCGGATTGTCCAACGATTGCGACGAACTCACCCTTTTCAACGCTGAAAGACACGTTGTTTAGGGCCTGCACCTGGTTATTTCCTTTGCCATAAACTTTGCATAGGTTCTCAACTTTTAGAATTTCCATACGAAACCTCCTTTTTTGGATAATAGCATTATAGGTCGTATGATTATAGTTTGTGGTGACTTTTTCATTACAGAATTGTAATAAAAGGACAAGGGAGCCTATATAGCTCCCTTGTAAAACCGTATGATAAACTGTGCGCCGCCTTCCGGACGGTTTTGTGCTTTAATGATACCATTCTGCTTGGTGATAATCATCCGCGCAAGGTTGAGACCGATACCGGCGCTCTCTTTTTGGGCATTATTGCCACGATAGAACCGATCAAACAGATGCGGCAAATCCTCTGCTGTGAAGCCGGAGCCATTGTCTGCAATCACGATTTCAGTATATATCGGATTCTCTGAGGCATTGACTTCCAGTTTGCCGCCTTCGGCACAATGTTCGATACAATTCTTCAATATGTTGCCGATCGCTTCCGCTGTCCAAAGCCGGTCACCGACAAAGGTTACTTGTTTATCAATGTTGCAGCACAAATCAACGCCCTTGATATCCAGCAGTATCTCCAACGGCTCCAAGGTGCTACGGAGCAAGGATTCTACCTGCACCGGTTCATTTGCAAATTGTACCGTACCGGATTCCAACCGGGCAATTTTCAAGAGCACGGAGATTAGTGACTCTGTTCGGTTCAGCAACGCATCGACTTTTCTGACATTGGTCTGCTGTTCTTCATCTTGACCGTCCGTTGCAAGGCGGGGAACGATCATACGGATGGAGGTTAAGGGGGTCCGTAGCTGGTGGGAAATATCAGCGAGAGAATCACTTAAGTACTGCTTATCTTTTTCCAGGCGATCTGCCTGATCACGAAGCCGTAGCGTCATTTTGCTCAGTTCACTGCTGAGAACAGCCAGTTCGCCTTCCTCATCCGGGATAAGATTAACATCATATTCTCCGTGTAAAATGCTGTCCACTTGGCTGCTCAGATTGGAAATAGCGCGATAGCGTTTCCAGGTAAACAACAGAAAAAGAAGAACACTCACTACGCAGATTGCCAACACCAGCAACATTGCAGAAAGGCTTATGAATGCTGCGATAGCTGTTGCGATTGCCGTAATGATAACATATATCAGCAGAAACTGTTTGACCTCTTTGTTGCGCAAAAATCTCACATCAATCACCAACCTTATATCCCAGGCCACGGACGGTCTTCAGTATGACCGGGTTAGCGGGATCCGATTCGATTTTGTCACGAAGCCGCTTGATATACACAGTTAAGGTGTTGTCGTTCACATAGTCACCGGCCACATCCCAAATTTCCTGCAGAAGCTCTCTGCGGGAAAGAGTCTCACCAAAGTGATTCAGGAAAACAAGCAACAACCGGTATTCCAACGCAGAAAGCGTAATCTCCGCACCTGTTTTGGTGACAGTGGCCTTTGTCGCATTGATGTGCAAATCTCCGACCTGATATACAGATGGAATTTTACCGCTCTTGCGCAAAGCATTCCGTACGCGGCAGATCAGTTCCATCGGCTTAAACGGCTTGGTGATGTAGTCATCTGCGCCAAGCTGGAAACCGGTGACGATGCTGGATTCATCTGCCATTGCGGTGAGGAAAATAACGGGAGCATTTGTCTGCCGCTTCACGGCGGTGCAGACAGAATAACCGTTTCCGTCGGGGAGTGTAATGTCCAGCAGCACAAGATCGATGTTTTCGGCATGGAGGGTGTTTAGTGCCTGTTCCATGCTTGATGCGCAGCATACGGAATAGCCTTCATCTTGCAACAGAATCGACAAATTTTCTACGATATCCGCATCGTCTTCGATAATCAAAACCCTGGGCATAGTAACAACTCCTTCCCGCATTTATAGTGCGATTATACCATAAAGTTAGGAATTTGCAACAAATCGACCAAATCATACAGATTATGATTTTTGCTGATTATATAGACTAATGCCAAATACAGTGATATAATTAAGAAAAATGAAAGGGGTATTCGATTTATGCTGTTTGATGAAAAAGAATTAAACGTACTTGACAATAACGAATCACGAACATATTTTAAAGAAATACTGCAGTCATACTATAGTCAAAACTATCGTGCGACAATAGTATTGCTTTACTCCTTTGTCATCTATGATTTATTTATTAAGCTTCAGATTATGGCAAATGAAGGCGATAAAAAAGCAACTACCAAACTAACTGAAATAAACACTATGATTGCTGACGACGAAAAATATTCGTTAGTCGAGAATGCAATAATTGAGTTTTACAAGCAAAATTGTCCGTTGTACTTTAACCGATTTGTTGAAGATATCGAATATTTAAAAAACTGTAGGAATAAATGTGCACATCTAAAAGTAAACGATAATTCCCTTTATGTCCCTAGCGATTATCAAGCAAGAATGTTGATTTGTTCGATGTTCGACAACATTTTTTCGGTAAAGGCCCCCTTCATTATGGATCTGTTCTCCTTCGCCAAATCTGATGTTGAAAAATACACATCACAACTTTTCAGTATCCCCGAAACTGGCATCGAAGAGTCCATCATTAGTGAGCTGAAAAACAAATACTTCAAGCGAATGACCTATGATTCAATTAAAAAATCGTACAAGACCTTTGCACGGCTACTTTTCGTATCTGAAGACGAAGACTGCAAGAATAATATTTACGGGCTTTATACCTTTATTTACTCATTAACTGACTATGTCACCAAAAACGGTTACACTCAGTTTTTTAACGAACCCGATATACAATCTATTTTAGGCAAAGTAACTGTTGATTCACTAAAAGAAAATAAAACACGCAGAAACGCATTAATTTTAATAATGGTTGACTATCCGGTTGTTATGGATTGCATCAGGATTAATCACCCCTCTGTTTTTGAATATGTTAGCAACTGTGTTGTTCTAACCCCCAAGGGACTTAAACTATACAAGGTATTTTATCCAAGATCAGAAAAAACACTGTATACTTTTTTCTTGGAAAACAGCGCGTTAAAGGATCCTACTTATACGGAAACACTTTATCAAACGCTCTATGAATGCCATGATTTCAATATTAGTGTCTTTATGAAAGAATTGGCTTCTGCAATCCCTACTTTTAACGCTTTCCATACCGCCGATATGTTTATGAGTTCCTTTATAGACCATCTTCATAATATGTCGGTTGAGTCCATCGAGGAAATCATAAAAATATACAAAAGAAATCCTCAATGTACAAATCGGGGCAGGCACACTTCTGATATCGCTACTGTAAATAAATACTTAGAGGATCAGCGTTCTGCTGATGCCGAATGACGGCATACAATACGGTTGCCAACTGTTGTCTATAATGGAGAATTATAAAAAAGGACTTCTAATTTCGTGATTTTATGGTAATACCATAGCTAACGAAAAAGGAGGTCCTTTTTTATGAAGATAACAATTCGACCGGCGACAAAACTACCGCAGATCATCATACACCGTAAAGTGGCTGCTTACTGTCGGGTTAGTACCCAGCAAGAAATTCAACACCACAGTTTGGAGGCGCAGCAGGAATATTACGAAAAGCGGATCCTCGGCACCCCCGGTTGGGAGTTCGCGGGCATATACGCAGACGAAGCCTCCGGGCGCAACAACCGGAAAATGTATGATTTTCAACGGATGATGGATGATTGCCGTACCGGTAAAATTGACCTAATACTCGTCAAGTCCATCAGCCGCTTGGGCAGAAATACACTCCAATTCCTCAATGCCTGCGAAGAACTGAAAACCTTGAATGTGGATGTGTTTTTTGAAGTAGAAAAACTATATCTTCATAATCCCAAGGCTGTCCGGCTCTTGACGATCTATGCCAGTGTTTACCAAAACGAAAGCGAAGTAAAAAGCTTCAATACCCGTTGGGGCATCCGTACCCAGTTTGCCAATGGTAGCTCACCCAAAGTCAATGCCCTATGCTATGGTTATCGCCACAATCAGAACGGTGAACTGGTGATAGAACCACGCGAAGCCATGGTCGTACAAATGATTTACAACTTCCGTGAGCAAGGCATGTCATTACGTGCAATCATAGCCGAATTAAGAGAACTGGGCATTCCCTCACCCCAAAGAAAAACCGTATGGGGTGTTGAAACAATCCGCCGGATCCTGCAAAACGAAAAATACAAAGGACACGTACTGTTGCAAAAATCGTACGTGTCCAACTTTTTTACCGGTAAAAGAGCTAACAATGTTGGGGAATTACCGAAATATTTAATTACCAATCATCACGAGCCTATAATCCAAACCGAAAAAACAGAACATATTTAGACTATTACACGGCTGTTTTAACAATTACACGGCAAATTCGATAGTTACACGGCACACTTGACGATTACACGGTTGTAGGGACGATTAACACGGCGACACCGTAAAAAATGCAAAAAGTTCAGCGTTTTATTTGCTTTTCTTGATTATTATATCAGCCAAAAGTTGCGTTTTCTCCTGGTTTTGCATAAAAAGCAAGAAAAACAGGTCTCCAAAGTAGGAGACCTGTCATCGTGGTACGCCGGAAGGGACTCGAACCCCCAACCCTCGGAACCGGAATCCGATGCTCTATCCATTGAGCCACCGGCGCATCTGCTTAACAGCCTGGTTATTATAGCAAGGTTTCCACCTT
>JAZRMP010000027.1:0-9304 GCA_045647705.1 Faecousia sp. | reverse complement strand
CGGTAAAAAGAAAATAACCACCCGGTCAAATTCCGATTTGACAGGCTGCTCGCTTGTCATTCCGAGCGACCAACGGGAGCCGAGGAATCCGTAATACCTTGTAGGAGAACGGATTTCTCCACTCCCCTTCGACTTCGCTCAGGGTCGGTCGAAATGACATGGGTTGGTGCAAACTGCCCGATAAACAGAAATTTGTTGGTTTTCCTATAATTTTCAATATACGATCAAAAGCCCTCGGAAACCGAGGGCTTTTGTTATTGTTCCATAGATACGGAAGTTACATCCGGCAGGTCTGCCAACGCTTCAGGCCTGTGTGTAACCACTACTGCATTTTTTCCTAGGCTTCTCAGGTTCCGCAGCACAGCGTCCTCTGTGCCTGCATCCAGTGCGGAAGTGCATTCATCCAGCAAGAAAACCGGTCGATCCATCAATACCGCTCTGGCAATGGCTAAACGCTGCAACTGCCCCTTGGAAAGCCCGGAGTTGTTTTCCTTTACCTGTGTTTGCTCCGCACCACTGAACCCCCAGACAAAGTCTGCCTGTGCAACAGACAGCGCGTCGCGCAGTTCCGGATCGGATAACTCCGGATTCACAAGCTGCAAATTCTCCAGAATCGTACCGGAGAACAGGGCATAATCCTGAGGCACATAGGCAAACAAATGCCGGGTTGCCTCAGAGCAAGGAATTTCCCCTGTGTCCGTTTCCAGAAACACCCTGCCCGCTTGAGGTGTATACAAACCCAGAATCAACTTAAACAGGGTTGTCTTTCCCTTTCCGGAAATGCCCGTCAAACAGGTCCATCCGTCCAAGGGCATACGGAAATTGAAATTCTCCACTACAGGATGTTCGTCGCTGGGATAAGCAAAGGTAACATCCTCAAAAACAATCGCCTTGACATCAGATATGTTGGTCAATTTTTCAGCCGGTTGGGTAATATTCAGAAGCTCCTGCAACCGTTCTGCCGCAACCTCTACACCGGCCAGTCTGGTCCAAAGTCCGGACAGTCCAATAACCGGTCCCCGGAATAACGCCAAAAGTTCCAACATGGCTGTCAGCGAACCATAGGTCATAGCTTGCGCCGCTACCCTGGATGCACCCCAAAGCAAAAGCACACCGGAGCCTATTTGGGACGCTGCATGAATCAGGGTGTTGCTTCCCACAGACCAAATGCGCCGTTTAAATCGGGCGCGCAAATTCTCCTTAATTCGCAGAAAGAAGCGGTCCTGAACCTGCTCCTGCGCATCCAAGCTCTGGATCAGCTCCAACTGTTGCAGATCCTCCTGCATGGTTGCCATAACCTTTTCATCTGTTTTCCGGACCATCCGTTGTCTTGCCTTAATGGCAGGGCGCAGACAGGCAGTGGCCGCATACACAGCTACCGCAGCTACTGCCAGAACACCGGCTACAGGAGGATAGATAAACAGAACTGCCGCAAACGTTGCTGCCAGGCGGGTTACCTGTCCAACCAACGACGGCAATGCGTTTACCGCCCCGTCGCACACAGTATAAACATCCTCAACACCCCGGCTGAGCAATTCGCCACTGTGGTGTTTCAGCAGCTTGTCATCCCGGCTGAATACAGCAGTGCGCAAAATATCCTGCTTCAGCCGCGCCGACAAACGGTCTGAGGTGCTGTTAGCTGTCCAGGAGACCCATGCATGCACACCAACCAGTGCCAACACGTTCGCCGTCAGTGCAACACCCCAGAATGCCAGCCGACCGTCAGATGAGAGCGCAGCATCAATTACAAAGCGGGACAGCAGTGCCATCGTTACTTGCAAAAGAGACTGCACAACCATCAGAACACTCAGCCCAAGAATACGCCAACGGTACGGCCGGAGGATCCTGCGAAAAGATACTTGAAAACCTTTAATTTCCATTGTTCTTCTTATCCAGCAGCTCCTGGAAATCGATCACATTTCTATTCTCGGTAGGAGCAGTGGTTGCTTCCTCTATTTCCACCCCAAGGGTAGGCTTAGCCGGTTTGTTTCCGGTGCTGCCGGAATTGCCGCCGGAAGAACCGGAACTGCTGCCAGTGCCGCTATTACCACTGTTTCCGGTGCCCGCGTTGCCGGTTCCACTGTTGCCGGTTCCACTGTTGCCAACATTTTCCGGGTTGTTGTTCCCGCTATTGCCGCTACCGGCATTGCCGGTAGTGGGCGCAGTAGTTTCTGCTGTTGCATCTTGCGTCGCCGCAGCAGTATCCTGTGTCCCGGCAGTGGTGTCATCCGAAGCCTGGGTCATGTCCTCAGTTCCCCCGGTTGTAGTTGCTTCATTGGTATTGATGCCCGTGTAATCTCCGTTCACAGGGCTGCTCCAAGGCCAGGTGCCGTTGATCATGCCCACAAGCACCACACACACCAGCGCAACACCGAGAAGGCATGCCAACACCATAACAATAATTCTCTTAATTTCCATAGTGTCCTCCTGCTATTTATGAAGTCTGCTGCGAAGCCGCCCTAACCGGCGGCGCAGCGCGATATAGTACCTTCTGAGGGGAAACAACCCCACCCAAACTGCCGTATACAGCCGGTAACTCATGTTATCCGGGGTATAGGCTTTTCCATTGCGGACAAATCCTTCCACAACGGCAATCAACTGCTGCTGGGCAACCTCTTCCCGCTCATATTGATTATCGCCGCAGCAAATATATCCGCCATCAACCACTTTAATGATCCGGTGCAGCACATACTGTCCGTTTTCCCGACGGTAGAGGATGATGTCCCCCTGCTTCTGCTGCTGAGCCGCCGGGATCAACGTAACAGAATCCCGCCTGCTGTACAGCATCGGCATCATACTGCTGCCCGTTACCATCAGGTTCGCCCTACCCCCGTTTTTAAGCTGTAAAACGATTACCTCTGCCAACGATTCCATAGGGACAACAACCGTCTGTATTTTCTTCATATCCGTTCCCTTTCTGCCTCCTGTTTTTGACCGTTTCCGGTCATAGCATCCCGGGACAAAATCGCTGCTGCATCCTCATTCCGGCAGGTAAGCTCCCAAATAGGCACCCGGCGGATCAAGTCATCCAGCAGAGCAAGCTGTTTTTCCATCTGATCCAGCTCCAGCCGCCACAGGGATTGGTGCATCAGCAGTGGAACAGCCTCCTTGGCGGGAAGGGGTCTAATGGCATTTTCCTCGCCGCGCTTCATAAACGCGATTCCCCCAAGGGGCGCACCCTTAGGGGTTGACAAGTCATATTTCCCGGACCAGGGTGTGCCGTAAGCCATCCATACGCCGTCCACACGGCGCAGCGCAGGCTTATCATCGTTTAAGTAAACTGCGCCAAACAGCCGGCACCATTTTTCCGTATGGGTGGATTTGCCAACACCGCTATCAGCAGAAAACAGATAGGCTTTTCCATCCAGTTCCACAGCAGAGGCGTGCAGATATGTGCCGTCATAGGCAAGCAGCTCCCGAGAGAAAATTGCACCTGTCCCCAAATACAGTGCGTTATCCGCATTCTGCAAATGGGGATTCAGTTCCATAATCTCCTCCGCGCTGCACAGCACCTGCACATCCGCAGGTCCCTGAGCGGGCACCTCATAGGCAGCCGCTCTTTGTGCAGTTCTGCCTATAGGATCCATATCCACCAGTAAACCGGCAATTCGATAACGTTTCATATCCCAAACCGAAGGCGGCAAACGCCTACTATCCTCAACGGTCCTTTCCTTGGATTTTTACAGGATCACCGCACCTGTGGGCACCAGTTTCTCAAGAAAGGTCTCCACATCTGCCTTTGCCACTTCCGGGCTAACATCATAATTTGCCACCAACGCATCTGTCAACGACTGCACTGTCTGCTCCGTTTCCAGCAGGTCCCAAATATAGGCACCGGTAGCATTCATGGTCATCATCCCGGGGAAGTTGCTTACAGCAGCACCGACAGGCACGATCACAGTGGTCCCTGCCACATCCCGCAGCAAAAAATCAGCACTTCTTTTCATCTTTGCACCCCCAATACTTAGTCGTAGTACCTATATGCTTTGGCTTTTCGCAGGGAAGCGTCATTCAGAACAAATCCCAGGATCTTGGCACCTGTAAGCTGCAAGCGGGTAACTGCCCGTTTCAGCTCGTCTTTTTTGGAACTGTCCTGCCGGGCAAGCAAAAGTACGCCGTCCAGCAGGTTCGCCACGATACAGGCATCGGAAACCACATTGACCGGCGGTGTATCGATCAAAATATAGTCGTACTTCTGTGCCATCTGCTCAATGAAATCATGCATAGCATCGCTGCTCAGAAGCTCAGAGGGATTTGGAGGGATGTCGCCGGAGAACATAATATCCAGATTCTGGAATACGTTCTTACGGATGGCTTCCTCTGCCGGAACCAGGCCAGCCAGCACATTGGACAAACCGGGTGCCGCCTTTTCCACCATCAGCCGCGCCAATGCGGGACGGCGCAGGTCTGCATCAACCATCAGAACTTTCTGTCCTGCCTCCCCCACTGAAATTGCAAAGTTCAGCAGGGTTATGCTTTTACCCTCGCCGGCAGCACCACTGGTAATGCATATCCTTTTACAGCCCTTGCCTTGCAGCGCAAACCGGACATTGGTACGCATAGTTCTATAAGCTTCCTGCACCGCGAAGGCACTGTTTTCATTTAAAATCTTCCGGCGGGCACTCATAAAGCCGCCCTGTTCCGGGTTCTTATTTTCATTGGTGTTCATACGCCTTATCTCCTTGCTTTCCTTCCGGTGTTCTTCGCATCATCTGTCAGGTTGGGAATCACGCCCAGAACAGGAATATCGCAGATCTTCCGCAGATCCTCCTCGCTCTTTACCCGCACATCCAACAAATACTGCATAATAAACACGATAGACGCCAAAACAGCTCCTACCATGCCGCCCACTATCGTATTAATTGTATAGCTGGGAGAGCATCGGCCGGCAGGCACCTTCGCTTCATCAATGATCTTTGCGGAGCTGCCCTCAATGATCTGTGCGATCTCAGCAGGAGCGACCGCAGCAATGGCATTGGCAAGGTCTGCCGACATCCGAGGGTTCGGACTGGTAATCGTTACCCGGAACATTTCTGTTTCACCCACTGGCTCGGCAGAAAGCATTCCCCGAATCTGTCCGGGGGTAAGCATTAAACCGGTCTCCTCGATCACCCGCTCCAGAACCTTATCGCTTTCAATAATGTTTACGTATGTATACACCAGCCGCAGGGCAACCGCCAAATCACCAGAGGTGATATAAGCGTTATCTTTGCTGGAGTTGTTGTTAACATAGATGGTAACACCCGCCTGATATTGGGGCACTACAAAATTCACCGTGTACAACAACACGGAGCCGCCGACCAAAATCGCGCACAGGGCAATAATCCACAGCCGCTTGAGCAGCACCTTGCACACCTCACGCAGATTGATTTCCAGATTCTGTTCCATTTTCATTCTCCTCGATTTATGTAGCCTTTACCCAACATATCGGACATAAAATGCCGCATTTCCGCATAAGGGCACACTTTCAAACTTTATAAAGAATTTTATCATATCTGTGCTGTAATGTCAACGCTGTTTCCGCCTTTGCCCCCAAGCCCCTCAATGTATTTCACCGCCAAAAAACATCAATAAATCTAGTTCTAAAAACAAGAAAATGTCATTTCGACCAGATGCATTTGCGGAGGAAAATCTGTAATCCCTTATCAGGGAAAACAGACTTCTCCACACGCTTTGCTTTCTCGAAATGACACTATCTTTACAATATAGACGCACACCTAATCAAATACTGTTGGCTGTCTGCCTACAAAGCGTCTCATAGGTATCGTCTTTTCTGTCTGCACCGTTGGGGGTAGGCTTATATGTGGGTACCATTGCCGCTACCGCGTCGCATATCGCCCGATCGTTCTGGTAAGCAGCCTCCATCAATCCTTGAAGCTGCTCCAAGAATATCTCTGTATCAAAGGGAACTGGGACGCCGATATGAATCAGCTCGTTGGGGGTCTTCTGCAGCCCCTCCTCCGCCATAAGTTTTTCCTCGTAGAGTTTTTCACCGGGGCGAAGTCCTGTATACACAATTTTGATATCCACATCGGGGGTGTGCCCGGATAGCTTAATCAAATTTCGTGCCAGCTCATCGATCTTCACCGGAGCTCCCATATCCAGGACAAAGATTTCACCGCCCTTAGCGTATGTACCTGCCTGCATGACCAGACTTACCGCTTCGGGGATGGTCATAAAATAACGGATAATATCCGGATGGGTAACTGTAACCGGTCCTCCCTCCTGAATCTGCTTTTTAAACAGAGGGATCACAGAGCCGTTGCTTCCCAGAACATTACCGAAACGCACCGCCACAAACTCCGTAACCGGCCGCCCGCCGGGTGCCATCATATCCTCATCTGCACGGTGGGTATAGAGCCGGGGCAAATATTTTGCCGTTCCTGCCTTCACCGCCCGGTCAAAAGACTGGATAACCATTTCACACAGACGCTTGCTGGCACCCATAATATTGGTAGGATTAACCGCCTTATCTGTACTGATAAGGACAAATCGCCTACAGCCATGTACCATGGCAGCATAGGCTGTTTTGTAAGTACCGATGACGTTATTCTTAATAGCCTCGCAAGGGCTTGTCTCCATCAACGGCACATGCTTGTGTGCCGCCGCGTGGTAAACGATCTCCGGCTTATATGTAGAAAACACACTGTCCATACACCGGCTGTCCCGGACCGAACCAATAAGCACCTTGAGATTCAATTCGGGGTGCTTCTTCTTTAGCTCCTGTTCTATCTCGTAGGCGTTGTTCTCATAAACATCAAAAATCACCAACAGCCGGGGATTGTGCGCTGCCACCTGACGGCACAGCTCGCTACCAATGGAGCCGCCGCCGCCGGTAACCAAAATGGTTTTTCCACTGATGTGGCTGTAGATCTCATCCATATTGACCCGAATGGTCTCTCGTCCCAGCAGGTCTTCCACCGCCACATCACGCATATCGCTGACAGAAACCTGACCACTGACCAACTGATATATTCCGGGCAGGTTTTTCAGTTCACAGCCAGTCTCCTTGCAGATATTCAATATATCCCGCTTGTCCTGCTCACTGGCACTGGGCAGGGCTATGAAGATTTTATCAATGCTGTACTTGCGGGCATAGAGCAAAATATCTTCTCTTCCGCCCACAATGGGCACGCCGCCCAGATACCGCCCCCATTTGTTGGGGTTGTCATCAATGATGCAGCAGATCTGCAAATTATCCTTTGTCAACCGGGATACATCCTGTAGGATCATTTGTCCCGCATTTCCTGCACCCACCAGCATAATACGGCTTCTCTGGCTGGTGCTCCGATACGCCTTGTTGCGCTCCAGAAGCACAAACCGGTAAGAAAACCGCACGCCCAGCAGCAGCAAGAACTGGATGCCGGCGCCAATTATATAATAGGAGACAGGCATCCGTTTTATCAGCAGGGTGATTCCCACAGTGTGCACCACCGAGGTTATCGCTGTTGCTGTAATCACGCGCACCAATTCCGTGAAGCTGGCATAACGCCAGATACTATTGTACATCCGAAGCCAGATAAAAACCGGCACGCATACCAGCGCATAGATCGGCGCAAACCGGAAAAATGCGCTTAAATATTTTCCCGGAATCTCAGAATATGTACAATCAAACCGAAACCATAAGGCAACAAAGAAAGCAAGGGTTACAGCGATTACATCATAAATAATCAGCAATGCCGAAATCTTGTGCCAATGGGCCAGTCTAAACTTCTGCTTTTTACTCATAAAAAAACTCCTAAATACAAAACAGATCATTCAAGCAATTTGTTACTTTGTATTGTATCTCAGTTTTTCTCTTTTTGCAACTGTTCTTCCCTGTTTTTCTCTGATTTTTCTCAAAAGACACTGTTTTTTGAAATCTTTACCATCCGGACATTACTTTTGCAGCAGGTATTTCAGTCCTTCCCGGATGTGCAAATCCCACCATTTCCAAGCGTAATTACCCTTCCTTCTTCCCCTAATTATAACAGCGTTTCCCTTTTCGTCAACATTCTTTTCTTTCGTCTGACACAGCACCTTAGTACGACCATACAACGCTTAGCAAAAACGCACAGTGATAAGCACCGTGCGTTTTTTTGCTTATTTTGCAGGCTGTATCTGCCTGTTTGTTCCCATTAACCGCCTTAATAGCCGGTACAGCCGGTAGGACATCTGTACAAACAAAATGTCCAGCACCGTTACAATAACTACATACATAAGCATAGCAGCCACCGGACCGCAAGCCGCTTCCACTGCCTGCCGGACGGTTTCCAGTGGCGGAATATTGCAGGTGTAGAAATTATTGAAATTGGTTTTTAAGAGTTGCGCCATGGTGGCTGATACCGCGCAGAAGCATACCATGAATAACGCCGCAGCCTTTGGTTCCCCTTTCGGTGCCGGGGTATGAATCGGAAGTGTAACCGTCAGCACCGCAACAAACATCACCATATTATGAAACGCCACAGTATGAAAAGCCATGTAATCCACAAAGAAGTTCTGAATATCCCACGCGCTGTAGATCAGACACGGATAAATAAGCATCAGAAGAAACACCGCCATGCACAACGATGCGGTGATGGCTCGGACCGTCTGCTTATACTTCCCGTTGTAAAAAGCCATCACAGGTAATGCAAAAATAAACAGAGAGCAGAAGTGAAACGGCAAATGATAAAGGTCATATCCACGGCTGATGGACACTGCCTGCTTGCCGATCTCAATAATAACCAACAGGCAGGCAATGACTTGATAAGGAATCATGCGTACCTTCTCGGATCTGTGTGCCAATACTTTCCCCAGCAGCAGTCCCACCAATGGCATAACCGCCACTGCCGGCAACAAGGTAATTGCGTGTTCTTTAGACCATAACTGCATATTCATCACCCTCAGTATCAGAATCTCACCGCGATTTTATCACAGATTAAAAGGTGTAACAATATGTCAATTCCTAAGATTTTTATAAGAATTATCCACCCCCGGATCGTTTCATAAATATACCCCCCATCCGTTTGGATGGGGGTATTTGGTGGAGACTACGGGACTCGACTTTGCATTTTGCGTTGCAAAATAATTGTAGCCACCAGTTTTTGAACTGGTGGCAGCAATATGCCACCGGCATATTGCTCTGCTATGGGTTCGAGTCCATTCGCCTGAATACCATACCAAAAGAAAAAGCCATCCCGATTGGGATGACTTTTCTTTTGGTGGAGACTAATGGACTCGAACCATCGACCTCATGCGTGTGAAGCATTTTTAATACTTTTTTAGTTAAAAATATTGCATATTTGATTATTTTTCGTTATTTATCTAAACTTTTATTAAAATT
>JAZRMP010000026.1:0-15933 GCA_045647705.1 Faecousia sp. | reverse complement strand
TCAGTTCATGACCAACTACCAGGTTGGTGATGTGGTGGATGCCAAGATTGTCAAGCTGATGACCTTCGGCGCGTTTGCTGAGATCATCCCCGGCGTGGACGGTCTGATCCATATCTCCCAGATCGCTGACAGACGTATCGGCAAGCCCGAGGAAGTTCTGAGCGAGGGCCAGGAGGTCCAGGTGAAGATCACCGATGTGGACGCTGAGAACAAGCGCATTTCCCTGTCCATCCGCGCTCTGCTGGAGGAGACTCCCGCCGAGGACGAGGCAGTGGAAGAAGCTGCTGAGGTCGAGGCCGAAACCGAGGCTGAGTAATGAAATAAATATATACCGGGGTTGGCATGGCTGACCCCGGTATGCGTAATTTTAGGAGGATGGGCAATGGTTAAGCATATCGTTATGTATACATTTAAGCAGGGTGTAAACAAGGAAGAAGCAATCCGGGTAATTCAGGATGCTTTGCACCCCTTGGTCGGCAAGATTCCCGGGCTGCGGCATCTTGAAGTTCGGCTGGCATTTCAGGGGATGGATTATGCGCTGTATTCCGAGTTTGAGAGCCGGCAGGCACTGGAAAACTATGCAGTGCACCCACTGCATTTGGAGGCGAAGGGTAAATTCTCCCACTACATTGAATCCCGTGTGGCGGCGGATTATGAACTCTGAGGTAGGAATATGAAGGCAATTGTTACGGTAGTTGGAAAGGACAGGGTCGGCATTATCGCAGAGATCTGCACCCAATTAGCGTCGTATAATGTAAATGTTCTGGATATTAGCCAGACGGTTATGCAGGGATACTTTACCATGATGATGGCTGTAGATGTTTCTGCCATCCAAATTCCCTTTGCCGAGCTTGCAAAACAGCTTGAACAGAATGGCAGGGAGATAAATCTGTCTGTTCGTTTGCAGAGGGAAGATATTTTTGAAGCTATGCATCGGGTGTGAACTTGCTATGTTGAATCTGAATGATATTTTATATACCCAGGATATGATCGATAAGCGGCATTTGGACATCCGCACCATCACTATGGGGATCTCTCTGCTGGATTGTACAGACACGGACATTAAAGTTTGTGCCCGTAAGGTATATGACAAGATCACCCAATGTGCAGAAAATCTTGTTAAGGTAGGACAGGATCTTGAATGGGAATTTGGTATTCCTATTGTTAACAAGCGTATATCCGTTACACCCATATCGCTGATAGGTAATGGCTGTAGTGCGGATTCCTATGTGCCGCTTGCCGTTGCTATGGATGAGGCGGCAAAGGCGTGCGGCGTTAACTTCATCGGTGGCTTTTCTGCGCTGGTGCAGAAGGGCTGTACAAAGGGGGATTGGATTCTGATGGATTCCATTCCCGAGGCGTTGTCATGTACAGAACGGGTCTGCTCCAGTGTAAACGTAGGGTCTACCCGGGCCGGTATCAATATGGACGCAGTAGCCAAAATGGGTCAGATTATCAAAAAAACCGCCGAATGTACAAAAGAAAACGACGGTCTTGGCTGTGCCAAGCTGGTGGTATTTGCCAACGCTGTGGAGGATAATCCCTTTATGGCAGGTGCGTTCCACGGTGTAGGTGAGCCGGAGTGTGTGTTGAACGTAGGTGTTTCCGGTCCCGGTGTGGTATACCATGCCCTCCAAAATGTTAAGGGCAGGCCTTTTGATGAAGTTGCAGAGACGATTAAGAAGACTGCTTTTCGGATTACCCGGATGGGTCAGATTGTGGGCGTGGAAGCATCTAAGCGTCTGGATATTCCCTTTGGTATTGTAGATTTGAGCCTTGCGCCTACCCCTGCGGCGGGCGACAGCGTTGCCCGCATTCTGGAGGAGATGGGACTGGAAGTTTGCGGCACCCATGGGACGACGGCTGCCCTTGCTATGCTCAATGATGCGGTTAAAAAGGGCGGAGTTATGGCATCGAACCATGTGGGTGGTCTGTCCGGTGCTTTTATCCCGGTGTCTGAGGATGAGGGGATGATCGCGGCGGCAGAGGGTGGCACGCTGTGCCTGGATAAGTTGGAAGCCATGACCTGCGTGTGTTCCGTTGGCTTGGATATGATCGCTGTTCCCGGTGATACCTCCGCAGCAACAATTTCCGCAATCATTGCTGACGAGGCGGCAATCGGCATGGTCAACTCTAAGACCACTGCGGTGCGTATTATTCCTGCCCCGGGAAAGGTAGTAGGCGACCGGGTGGAGATGGGTGGATTGCTGGGCAGCGCCCCGGTAATGCCGGTACATCCGGAATCCAGCGAAACGTTCGTTGCCAGAGGCGGTCGCATCCCTGCACCTTTACAAAGCTTAAAAAATTAGAAAGCACAAAGACCCTCTTGACAAAGGAGGGTCTTTAATGTATATTATAATTAACGATTAGGTTAAATGTTAAAGGAGGAGAGAACGATGGGATTGCAGCATACACTAAAGGCACTGTCTGACCCCATCCGCCGGGAGATATTGAATCTTCTGAAACGGGGGCGGCTGTCAGCCGGGGAGATCTGTGAGCATTTCCCAGTAACCGGCGCATCCATATCCCGACATTTGTCGGTGCTGAAGGATGCGGATCTGATCCGGGATACCCGGGAAGGGAAATTTATTTTCTATGAACTCAACACGTCTGTTCTGGAAGAGATCATGCTGTGGGTTCGGGATCTGAAGGGAGAGGATAAGAATGATTAAGAATCAAAAACGAAAGGCTATTATTTCGTCTGTTGTTATTTTACTGCCGATTCTGTTTGGTTTAGCAGTATGGGACCAGCTTCCTGCTACCATGGTCAGCCACTGGGGTGGAGATGGTGTGGCGGATGGCAGCGCGCCCAAGGCGTTTATGGTATTTGGTATGCCAATGCTTTTGTTGGTATTCCATTGGCTTATGCTGTGGGTAACGACAGTTGTTGACAAGAAAAATGCCCAAAACAGCAAGATGATCGCTGTTTGTTACAGCATTATTCCGGCACTGTCGCTGACGGTGCATGCAGTTGTTTACAGTATTGCCTTGGAAAAGGATTGGAATGTAACTGCTTTGATTCCCTTGTTGATCGGCGCGATGTTGCTGTTTATAGGCAATTATATGCCCAAAACCACTCGTAATCGCACGGCAGGCATTAAACTGCGCTGGACGATGGGCAACGATGAAAACTGGAATAAAACCCATCGTTTGGGCGGTAGGATCTATTTCTGGGGCGGCCTTTTGATTCTTGTATCTGCGCTGTTTCCAGCTAAGTTTACCATTGCTATGATGATCCTTGTGTTGGCAACATCCATAGCTGTTCCCACGGCTTATTCCTATGCCCTTTATAAGAAACACAAGGCAGCCGGTGTGGAATACGAACCGGTTTTCAATACAAAGAGCGATAAGATCGCAGTCATAATCACAATGGTGCTTGTACCCTTGATTCTTATAGGCGTCGGGGTACTGATGTTTACCGGCGATATTTCCGTTACCTACAACGAAACGGATTTTAGGATCAATGCATCCTATATGGACGACATCACTGTTCGCTATGAAGATGTGGAGTCCATAGAATATAGAGAAAGCGTTGATGTGGGATTCCGGGAGTATGGTTACGGTTCTCCGCGACTTTCTATGGGCACATTCAAAAATGAGGAATTTGGCAGATATACCCTGTATGCCTATACAGCCGGCGCGGGCGGTGTGGTGCTGAAGCAGGGCGACCGTGTCCTTGTGCTCGTGGGCAAAACCGCAGAGGATACCAAGACGATCTACGATAACCTTGCAGAGAGAATTAAATAAAAAGAAGGCAGGTGTCAACAGACACCTGCCGTTTGCTTATTCTTTTGGGGAAAGATCCACCGCCCTGCGCAGGATGGTGTATGCAGGCACCGGCTGGGGAAACTGCATATAAAACTGCATCTGGGGCGTTCTGGGTTCTTCCAGAGGATTACCCTCCGTGTCGGTCATTTCCTGAGCAACCACCGGGAAAGGTCGAGTGTCTGGGCCTACTGCCTCCAGTGCATCTCCCTGGGCAAATTTGTTCCGCAGGCTGCACAGAGCAAGACCCTTTTCGTCGCAGCTTTCCACAATGGCGCACACCTGCCACTGTCGGATGTAGCGGGAGTTTTCTGTGTACTGACCGGGCTGACCGAAGTAGAAACCGGTGGAGTACACCCGGTGGGAAACATGTTCCACCTCATTCCGCCAGATAGGGTCGATCTGCCGGTCTGCGTACACATCGTCGATCACATGACGGTAAGCACCGGTAACGATGGCTGCATAATAGGCGGATTTTGCCCGGCCTTCAATTTTAATGCAATCCACACCCGCATCCCTAAGTTCGGCAATGTGGTCAATCATGCACATATCCTTGGAGTTCAGGATATAAGTACCCTTTTCGTCCTCGTAAACAGGGAAGAACTCCCCGGGACGCTTTTCTTCCATCAGCGCATACTGATAACGGCAGGGCTGGGCGCAGGCACCCCGGTTGGGATCTCTGCCGGTCATGTCGTTGCTGAGCAAACATCTGCCGGAGTAACTGACGCACATAGCACCATGACCAAAGGTTTCAATCTCCAATTCCTTGGAGGTCTTCTCCCGGATGGTGCGGATCTCGTCCAGAGACAGCTCCCTTGCCAAGACAACCCGGGACGCACCTAGGTCGTACCACGCCTGGGCGCATTCGTAGTTGGCGATGGATTGCTGGGTGGAAATGTGCCGGGCGCATTTGGGGGCGTATTTGCCAGCCAGCGTAAAGGCACCCATGTCCGCGAGGATCAGCGCATCCACACCCGCATCTTGAAGTTGTTCCAGATAAGCCGGTAGGTTGGCGATCTCATTGTTCCGGGGCATAGTGTTTACTGTTACATGAACGGCGACCCTGTGGCTGTGGGCAAATTCCACAGCCTTGGGCAGCTCCTCCGGGGTGAAATTACCGGCAAAGGAGCGCATTCCGAAGTCCGTTCCTGCCAGATATACCGCATCAGCACCGTACAGCACAGACATTTTCAGCCGTTCCATATCCCCGGCTGGGCTGAGCAATTCGATTTTTTTCATCAGTAGCCCAACTCCCGCATCTTTTCCTGATGTTCTTCGTAGGTTTTGGAAAAAACGTGGTAATTCACTTCTTTATTCAAAACATAGTAATAATATCCGGTGTCTTCCGGCTCCAATGCCGCATCCAGACTGGACAGGCCGGGGTTGGAGATGGGTCCGGGAGGCAGACCCTGCTGGGTGTAGGTGTTATAGGGGCTGGCGTTGATTTGTGAATCGGTAATCAGCTCGCCCTTGTTGTAGTAATCGATCGCATAAAGAATGGTGGCGTCGCAGTTCAGGACGGGGAAAGAAGCGGGATGGGTCAGCCGGTTGTAGTAAACAGAGGCAATGGTGTAGCCTTCCAGATTATTTGCCTTTTCTTTCTCAATCATAGATGCCATGGTAACCAATTCCCGGATAGTTAGTTTGGCATCGCCAAGCTTCTGGTTCAGTGCCAGGAATTTATCTATCATGCGGTTGGTAAACCGATGTTCAAAGTCGTCCAGGAATTTTTCAAGGACTCTGCCGGGTTCATCATCGATATAGAATTCATAAGTGTCCGGGAAAAGGAAACCTTCCAGACAGTACTTATGCCCTCGCTCCGCGCCGTCCAGGAACCAATAGGAACTCAGTTCGCCATTAGCGGCGTATTCCTCCAGATCGGAAACAGAGCAAACGCCCTTTTCTTCCAAAAGTGTAAAGATTTGCGCGCAGCTATAGCCTTCGGGGATCATAACCTCCACGGTTGCAGAGGATCCGCCCCGGTAAGACATGGCGTTGATCAGTGCGTTGTAGTCATAGACAGTTTTGTCGCTGAACGTGATAGAGCCCACAAGAATGTTGTCGCCCTTGCCTGTGAGATTTGCAAACAGCTCAAAAAGATTGGCGTAGCGAATCATACCTGCCTTTTGCAGCTTCTGGGCAACCTCGGTAATATCATCCCCTTCTTCTACCGTTACCGTAACCTCTTGACCGGTTTTGCCCAGTGCCAGCAGATCTGCGGCACAGACCCAGATGGTGCGGCCAAGGGAAACGCCGATGGCGACAATCAGTGCCAGCCAAATGACGGTAGCCAGAATGTGAGGGATGCCCCAAAGTCCATAGCCTTTTTTTGCCGTGGGACGGAGCTTGCGATCTGCTGCTTCCGCCGTTTCAGACACCTTGGGTTCTTCTTTCTGGGGTGTAAAAAAGCGAGTGCCATCCGTACCCTCTTGGATGCGGTTTTCCTGGACGGGTTCATTTCCCCAGTTCTCGGCAATCGTCTCTTGCACAATGCGTTCCAGTTCCAGATCATCCGGGTGGGTTAAACCGGCAGCCGTTGCCGCAGTCTCATCCGTTTCGATCTCTTTGGTCTCGGCAGGTTTGCCAAGAATCTCGTCCAACCAGTTTTCCTGGTTGGAATCGTTGTGTTGCTTATCCATAAGTGTAACCTCCTGTCAACGGATCACGAGCTGGCGTTCTACAGCTTTTGCGGCATCCTCTCCCTTTAGTGCCTTCACCAGTGCTAAGGCAAAGGGAACTGCACAGCCGGCGGATGTGCCGGTTATCACATTGCCGTCTTGTACCCAAGGAACGTTGTCGACGATATTTGCTTTGCTCATGCCGTCCTCACATCCGGGGTAGCAGGTAGCGGTGCAGTTGTCGGTGATGCCCAAATCTGCAAGTACTGTGGGACCTGCACAGATGGCTGCTACAAACTTGCCGTTCTCCCAACCGAACTGTAGCGCGTCAAGTGCTGATTTGCTTGCACGCACAGAAGCAACACCGCCCAGTCCACCTGGCAGCACGATCATATCCATATCCGTCAGATCCATCTGACCCAATTCAATATCTGCTTCAATACCGATGCCGTGAGCGCCGAAAACGGTCTTGCCATTAACACCCACGGTCATGGTCCGGATACCGGCCCGGCGTAAAATATCCAACGGGGTAATGGCCTCCATTTCCTCAAAGCCGGTACCCAAAAGAATGTATACCATATTTAATCCTCCAGACATTTCCTAACAGCAGCGTAGATTTCCTGATGTATATCTTCCATTGTACGCATGGCACCATCCTGCACACATTGGATTACAGCCCATCCATAGTAAGCGGCTGCGGTTCTGCCGCATTCCCGGCAGGTGGCAAGGTATTGCATATCTTTTTCGTGTATATCTGCCTGGGTGTTGGTTGTCTGCTCCCGGTTTCGCAGCATTTTCTCCGTGAAATCTGTAGGCACATCCAGATAGATGGTTAAATCGGGGCGGGGAAGTGCCAGTTTATCGTATTCAAATTCATAGAGCCATTTGAGGTAATCTTCCCGGGCCTGTCCCTGTTCTTTGGATGCCTGATGGACAGCGTTGGAGGTGGTGTAGCGGTCAGAAAGGACCAGCCCGCCGGCTTCGTACCATTGCCCCCAGTCCATTTTATAGGATGCGTAGCGGTCCACCGCATAAAAGGCGGATGCGGCGTAGGCGTTTACATCAGAAGGTCTGCTGCCAAACTGACCACCCAGATACATACGAATCAGCGCAGAACTCTCCTCGCTGTAACGAGGGAAGACCAGATGCTTGAATTGCACGTGATCTCTCTCCAAATGCTCCGACAGCAGGCGGAATTGTGTAGATTTACCGGAACCGTCAGTCCCTTCGATTACGATTAGCTTGCCCATTTTTTGCCGGCCTCCTCAATTATTCGCCAGAACAGAAAATCTCACATTAAAATATAGCATATAATCCGCCGCTTGTCCACTGTTTCCCCACGATAACATTTTTCGGCTTTGGAAAACACACTGCCCGGATGGTTGCATATTGACGAAAAAACTGTTACAATAATAAAAATAGCTTTTTGTTTAAGGAAGATTAAAATGAAAGAAATGAATGTTACATTTAAGGACCTTGGGCTTTCCGAAGCGATGTTGAAGGCTTTGGAGAAAAAAGGATATGGTTATCCCACCACCATCCAGCAGCAAGCGATCCCGGAATTTTTGCAGTGGAAAGATGTGATTGCCAAGGCACCTACCGGTACCGGCAAGACCTTTGCGTTTGGTATCCCCATGATCGAACACGTGGATATATCCTGTGAAGATGTTCAGGGTTTGATCTTGGCACCTACCCGTGAACTGGCTATCCAGATCGGTGATGAGCTGCGGGGACTGCTTACATATTACCAAGGGATTCGTGTGGCGGTTCTCTACGGAGGCACCGGTATTGTGGGTCAAGCCAGACAGTTGGAGAAAAAGCCGCAAATTGTCGTGGCGACACCCGGCCGATTGATGGATCACTATAACCGTAAGAATATCCGGCTGGACAAGATTCAAACTGTGGTGCTGGATGAAGCAGACAGAATGCTGGATATGGGCTTTTTTAAGGATGTAACCCGTATTATAGAGAAGGTGAAGAATCGCCGCAATCTGGGGCTGTTTTCCGCTACCATTTCTCAGGAGGTCATGACGGTTTCCTGGATGTATCAACGGGATGAAGTGGAGATTACAGTGGAACCCAAGCAGGAGGACCGTCCGGATATTGACCAGTATTCCATCACCGTTACCCCTCTTGAAAAAGCAGAGACTACCTTGCGGTTAATTCGCACGCAGGGGTTTGAGCGGGTGATGATCTTCTGCAATACCAAACACATGTGCCAGCGTTTGTGCGACGACTTTCAGAGAGCGGGGGCGGATTGCCAGTGCATCCACGGAGACATCCGACAGGGTCAGAGGGAAAAGACCATGCAGCAGTATCGGGATGGAAAACTGGCGATTCTGATTGCAACGGATGTTGCCTCCCGGGGTATTGATGTAGACGATGTGGACTGTGTAGTAAACTTTGATGTGCCTGCGGAAAATGAATACTATGTCCATCGAATCGGTAGAACAGGTCGCGCAAAGCGCAAGGGCGTGGCGTATTCTATTATTGGCAACTTTCCGGAAAAAGCCAAGCTGGATGAGATCGCGAAGTTCTCCAATTACCAGATCAAGTCCATGGTGCTGGGAGACGACGGTACGCTGACCGAGGAAGTGGTCAAGGAGGCAACACCGGTTAGGAGGCGTTTTCGTTGAACACCCGGGAAATGGGATTCCTGTTGCTCACTTCCCACTTGGGAGATTTGCAAAGAAAGGTGCTGACAGTGCCGCAGCTTCGCATTCTGGCGCAATGCGTGGAATCTTCTGCGATTTCCCAGAGGGAAGGGGATATAGCTGCGGAGGATCTAATGCAGATGGGTTTTAATCGTCCATCGGCACAGAGGATCATTGATTTGCTTTCCGAAACAGAGCGACTGAGTTGGTATTTGCGTGGCGGTGCCCGGCAGGACTGTTTTCCTGTTACCCGGGTAAGCCATGGGTATCCCTTGCTTTTACGTAAGCGTCTTGGCTTGAACAGCCCGGGATGCCTATGGCTGAAAGGAGACAGCTCCCTTTTGGATACGCCTATGGTATCTTTGGTTGGCAGCAGAGATCTGCGCCGGTCAAACCGGTGCTTTGCACAGGAAGTAGGAACGCAGGCGGCAAAACAGGGATTCACCCTTGTTTCCGGGAACGCCCGGGGTGCGGATCAGACTGCCCAGGAGGCGTGCTTGCAGGCAGGGGGCAAGGTGGTTTGCGTTCTTTCTGATGTATTAACCGACCAGCCTGTCCGGGAGAATGTACTGTATATCTCCGAGGACGGCTATGATCTGACTTTCTCAGCGCAGCGAGCCCATAGCCGCAATCGGGTGATCCACGCGTTGGGGCAGATGACCTTTGTGGCACAGTGCGCCAACGGACAGGGCGGAACATGGCAGGGTACCCGGAATAACCTTAAACATGATTATAGCCCTGTTTTCTGTTTCGATGATGGCTCTGATGCGATGGCGGCATTGACGGAAATGGGCGCGGAGCGGATCGGTATAGAACAACTCCGGGACTTTTCAGAACTGAAATCGAAGGAACAAAATTTTATTACCCAATGACCGAATGGCCATTGGGTAATTTTATCGATTTTTCTGCCATTCCCGGTAAGGAAACTGCCGGCAGCAACCGGAGATTGCCACGGCTTGCTTCGCAAGCCTCGCAATGATAACAAAGCCGGGACCCGGAATCCTCTTTACGGAATATCCCTGTGTTCCCCGTGGGTGTGATATTCCACTTTGACTTCGGCAGGCTCCGGTCTGAAGCAACGGGTGGATACAAGCAGGCACCAGTACTTTGCGTTTTCTGCGGTTGGTTTGTCTGGGACTGCGTCGTATCTTATAACAGTAATATGTACCGTATCACCTTCTCTTTCAACACGACCGATTGAGGGAGGTATCTCGTCGTCAGCACTTGTGATGGCCTGAACCATGATCAGATCGTGAGTGTTGAAAAAGCTGCGGGGGAATGTTTCGTATTTGGTGTATGTTTCCCCTTCTTCGGAGTTTCTGAGCCTTTCAATCAGACTGTTGGCAGATTCATGATCCAAATACTGATACTGGGGCAATGCAGCACTTTCGCTTTGCGTTAGCCCTATTGTTCCTTGATGTTCAGAACCTATGAGTGCAGACACCGGCGGCTCTTCGTACTCATATATAAACTTTACTTCGTTTGTTTTTGGAATGAAGTTGCGTACCTCTATCAATGTTGAATCCACACGACTGGCAGACACCATAGTTCCTTTGCTGGAGGGGTCTTCTGTTGGGGTGCTTACTTTCATGACAAGAATGATCTGTTCGCCGTCCGTCCTGACTTCGGAAACCGGTACCGAATATTTTTCTCCGACCAGTACATACGCCTGAAACAGAATCAAACTGTTCTCCTTGAAAAAGTCCCGACCATAAGGGGGATAATCAGAAAAAGGCTGGGAGGTTATGTTCGTAATACCATTGGCTGATTCAAATGTTAGTAATTCAATATGTATGATATCTTCTTTGCCACGGATTTTGGATAAGGATGTCTGGCGTGTTCTCCATTCAAGTTTTGTATCGGGATCTGTAGATTCATTGACAGGCTCTGTATTAGATGGGGTGGAGGGTTTGTTACATGCGGTCATAGTGAAAACAAGACAGACCGACAGAAGCAATGCAAAAATCCGCAAACCTTTCATCGTGATTCCCCCTTTGCGGTAATAAAGTCATTGCTTACCAGACAGCCAACCCAATATTTGATTGCGTATTATTCGAGGACGCGGCCCTGGATATTTCGATGCGATATGTTCCGCTACTGGGTGGGACAAACTGGATAATTTCAAAATTACTGTAGAAGGTAGAAGAGGTACCGACGATAGATCCGTCAGGTCCGTAAACTTTTAAATTCCAATTGGGAAGTTCAGTTTCGGTTATATTGTGTTGCGAATCCGCAAGGTTTCGCTTCAGCCAGTAAAGAGCAACACGGGTCAGCGTTGTGCTGCCTTTTGTGATATACACACTCTGAGTATATGTTGTTGTGGTTGCGCTTACTGTTGCTGACCAGTAATTTCCGTTTGCTACTATGGACCATGCCCAATATGCATCCAACTTTCCGGCTCCTTGTGTGTTACTGATCTGATTATCGCTGCTGCCTACACTATATAAGGTCAGAAAATCTCCACCCTTAAAGTAACCGGATGTGATGATCTCAGTTCCAGACTGGACCTCGCTTGCTAGTTTTCTGCCGCAACTAGCAGCCAGGATGGCACCCATGCAGGTTTGTTTTGTTTTCAAGGACGCATTGTAACTGCATAGCTGTGCAATTACGCCGGTTACCTGCGGTGCTGCGTAACTGGTTCCGCTATCGTTCCAAAAACCGTTCCCGGAAGCCACAAGGTTAGGCTTGCAAGGCCTGCAATCACTAGCGTATTCGCTGTACTTCGAATATGTTTCCAGATAATCGTCTTTTTGCTTGTCGTAGATCTGGGAGTCATCTGCTGGAGCGGTATTATTGTCATTATAAGCGCCAACGGTAATTGCGTTATAGGCCATACCCGGGCTGATTACATATGTTTCTAAGTCAAGGTTCGCTGCTTTTTTGTTTCCTGCGGATACGACAAAGTGCACATCGTGCTGCACAGCGAGGTGGTCAATATATGCGCACAATGGGTCATAGCTGTATGCTCGAGGGATATTTGCGCTCATGTTGATAACATTCACGCCCTGTGATATGAGCCAGTCTATAGCGTTGTAATGTTGGATCAAAGAACTTGCGCTTGCGGAGTAAAGTGTTGCAGAAGGCGCAACTCCACTGGAACAGACCATGATTCGCGCCACAAAAGTAGCGTGGTTGGTGGTGGCGTTGTTAATTTGTCCACCGAAGGATGTGTTGGTTATAATATTTGCGGATGCCAAGTATGGATCGTTTATATCTGGAACGGCCTCTTCAAGTTGTCCTATTTTTACACCGGTGCCATCGTAATCCAGCGTATCTCGTACATAATCTGCGCGGCTGTTTTTATTTGCATTTGCGAGAGATGAATTGGTCGTTTCCTTGTTTTCGAACAACGCGATATGCTCGACGGAAGTGTCTAGTATCATCTGTTTTAATTCTTTAGGCGTTACCGAAACAATTGCCATTGGTACATAGGAACTTACGAAGAGAAGATCATCGTCAGAACAATATTTACTTAAAATTGCGTTGTTGGCAGTAGCGTAGTGAGTACGATGCAGTTCACGCTTTGTTTCAATAGCAGTTTGTAATTGCGCGTTCTGTGCTGATGTGGTGCGTTGGTTTTCGTTTGCGGTTAAAACAGAGGTGTTTAAGGGAATGTCAGATGATTCAACTGCGGCTTTGTAAGTAGTGTATAAATCAGAATGCTTCGATGCCATAGTGGACATAACTACATTTGAAGTATCTTTCAAATACAGGTATACAGAGATTTTCTCGTTATCAGGGATTTCGGCCAGTTTCGCTTGAACATCCTTGGCGAGCTTTGACGACACCCCAACAACGGAGGTGTCAGCAGCAAGAACTGCTGTGTTAAAAAGAAAGGTGGCTACAACGAAAACAGAGATTAGCTTGATAAGATTTCTTTTCATAATAATCCTCCTTAATAAATTGTCTGGGTGAGCGTACAACGGATGTAATGGTGTCAATTACTTAGAGATAATCACTTCCTTCCGGATGGTATGTGGATAGAACTTTAATATTATTTTACAACATGTTAATGAAAGTGTCAATAATGCACAAGAAAATCATAAAACGATTTCTATATATAGACAAAATAACTAAATTCATAAAAAGAAGGTAGACAACACGGCAGCTTTCCGTGCGTCTACCTTTTACTTACAGCAGGATAGGTTGAAACTGCCTGCCCTCCAGGGCGGCCTCCAATGCAGGTAGCACCAGGGAAAAATCCGCCACGATACTGGTAGGCTTTCTGTGGGGATCATCCTGGCCAAACGGTACAAAATAATAATGTTTTCTGGCAAGCAATTTGCCAATGTTTTCTGCCGCTCCTGCCAGAGCGTCGTTGGTGGATACCGCTACTAATATGGGACGGCCGTTACGCAAGTGGCTTTTTGCAGCCATAGTAACCGGACCGTCGGCAATGCTGTGGGCGAGCTTTGCCAAAGTGTTGCCGGTGCATGGCGCAATTACCAGAAGGTCCAGAAGCTTCTTGGGACCAATAGGCTCTACATTCTCTATCGTACATAGCGGTGTACGACCGCAAATCTCCGTTGCCCTGCGAATGTGCTCCCCGGCAGTGCCGAAGCGGCTGTCTGTGTTGCAGGAAACGGAAGAAAAAATGGGGATAACGGTGTGTTTTTGGGCTACGGCTTCCATTGCGGGAAACACGGCATCGAATGTACAGAAAGAACCGCACATGGCAAATCCGATGTTCATTGAAATACTCCTTTCTACAACCGCAAAATGGTGCGCGCGATCAGTTCGCCGGAGGATTCTGGGGCGTATTTGCCGGGAAGTCCCCGGGCGACAATCACATCACTGCCTGCAAAGCCCTGCGTGGAAGCAAGTTCGATCTTTACACAATCGGCTGGGCAGGCCCTAAGGAACTCCACTGTCAGCACCGGGGCTGGAACTGTATTGAAGATCACCCGGTAATCAAGCGGACCGTATGGAGCATCATAGAATGGTTGTATCGTGTATCCCAGTGCCAGCAGCATGGCACAGTCCGTTTCTTTGCGGGCGGATACTGCAACGTTTGCGCCCAACTGCTTTAGTAAGGCGGCAAGACACTTGCCGATCCGTCCCCAGCCTACCACCAAAACAGGACTTCCTTCCAGTGTAACCGGCAATGCATTCATGGCAACCTGCAAAGCGCAGTGGGCGGTGATACCCGCGTTTTGAGCAAGGTACATAGGATCCTGCAGCAGGTCTATAAAAGGAATGGTTTCCGGTATATGGCCCATGAGATTACCACCGATGACAGTAATATTTTCCGGTAAAGATGCCAGCAGAGCGTCAAAACTGCCGCCGCCCCGAAGTGAGCCGTCCGGCGCAAAGGAGGGGACATCCAAAATGACGTGGGTAACGGAAGCATCCGGCTTGCACATAACGGCACATTCTCGCCGGCGTAACGCTCGGGCGGCACAGGCAATCGCTTCAGTGCTACCTGCGGGGTAATAAACACGACTGTCCATAGAAATCATCCTTTCATGCCAGAATATGCGGTAAAGAGGTGGGATGTGCTTGATTTTTTGCAGTGAATTTGTATAATGGTGTCAAGAGGTGAATGTTATGCAAAGACATGGTTTTATCCATGATATGATGGATGTAAAGGTTTTGATTTTGTTTGTGGCGGCGCGCTCCAGCTATCCGATGACCGAGCAGGAGATCTATGAGCTATGTTATCAGGACGAGTGTTTAAGTTATTTTGATGTGTGTACGGCAATTCCGGAAATGGTAAACTCAGGACATTTGACCCAGTTGGAAGACGGACGCTATGAAATCACAGAAAAAGGTCGGCAGGACGGGGCGATTACCGAGGATTCTGTGGCATTTACTGTCAGACAACGGGCAGAGAATGCCGTGGCACGTTTTAATCGACAACTTCGCCGCAGCAGCTTCGTTAAGACCCAGACAATTCCCAGAGACAACGGAGAGTATTCGGTAGTTATGGCGTTGGACGATGAAATGGGGAATCTGATGACACTGGAGCTGGTGGCACCGGACCAACGGCAGGCGGTTCGTTTGGGCAGGCTGTTTGAAAAAAAAGCGGAGCTTCTTTACAACATGACAATGACTGAGCTTTTGGATGAAGAAAACGAAGGCTGACCCCTTGCCGATAGGTCTAAATCGTGCTATAATATAAGTACACCGGATGACCGGTGATACGAAAGGAGTTTGTGCGTATGAAGTTTCAATTTAGCGAGAAGAAGGTCAAACTGCCCGAAAATGTCCATGCCTATGCCGAGAAAAAGGTTATGAAGCTGGCGCGGTATTTTGAGGAGAATGCACAGGCACTTGTCGTATTTTCGGTTGAAAAAAACCGAAACAATGTAGAATTGACTGTCCGTGGCGCAGGGACATGGTTCCGGGCGCACGAGAGCACTTCTGATATGTTTGCTTCCATTGATGCGGCTGTGGGCACCATTGAGGGTCAGATCCGGAAGAATAAAACCCGCCTTGCCCGCCGTTTGCGGCAGGATGCCTTTACCAGAAGTGTAGAGGAAACCTCCTTCGCAGCAGAAGAGCCGGAAGAGTTGTTGGAGATTGTTCGGGAGAAAAAATTCCGTTTTGCTCCCATGACCCGGGAGGAAGCTGTGCTGCAAATGAATCTGTTGGAGCATAGCTTCTTTGCTTTCCGGGATGCAGACAATGGCGAAGCCTTTGCGGTGGTTTATCGCAGGAATGACGGCGGCTACGGCTTGATCGAAGACGGCGAATAACAGAGAAAACGAATACAATCCGGGGTCCGTTTGGACCCCGGAAAATATTTTAAAAATTTTTGCCGAGAAAGGTAAAAAAGTTCTTGACAACAGGTGGGTGTTGTGCTAAACTGAAAAAGCTCTCCGCTCAGGCGGAAAGCGAGCCTGTACCTTGTAAATTGAATAACGCAAAGACGAACAAGTAACACCTTGGACAAT
>JAZRMP010000025.1:0-9435 GCA_045647705.1 Faecousia sp. | reverse complement strand
ATTTCATAAAATAAAAAGTGCGGCTACCAAAGTAACCGCACGAAAAACGCACAGCCCCATTTGCTGCGACACAAACTTCCACTTTACCGACAGGTATGCGAAAACGGGCATGCATTTTTACCGAAATAAAAATGCACACCTATCAGCAAAGTTATTCAGTTTGTGCCGCAAAAATATTGTACCACAGAAACATCGCATTGTAAACAAGAAAAATCCCGGAACAAATCCGGGATTTAGTGGCAGAAAACGCTGTTTTGTGATACCTTGTCCAATCGGTGATGTTCTATTATGGGTCTAAATATGGGTCAAAGAAAAATGTCCACATTTAGGGGTAACTATTTCACCCCATAAGCAAAGAAAAGTTCCGAAACCTAAATGGTTTTCGGAACTTTTATGGTTGCGGAGGCAGGACTCGAACCTACGACCTCCGGGTTATGAGCTGCCGTCAGGGCAAAAATCCCTTGTTATCCGGTGCTTTCTGGCACTTTTGTGTCCACTTTTTAGGCAATCCCGAAGGTCAAAAGTCCATTTGGTGCTACCTTGTCCATTGTCTCATATCCCCGTATGGGTCAAAACATGGGTCAAGTATAATCAACCGTTCTTCAATTCTTTTTCGCAGAAATCCCTCAACTCATATGTGCCATTCTCAGCAGTTTCCCAAACGGTCTCTTCGTCGATATTGCCATACTCATGAGCCACAACATTTCTCATGCCACGGATCGCACGCCAGGGAATCTCCGGATGTGCTGTTTTAAATTCTTCGGAAAGTTTATTGGTCAGTTCTCCAATTTGCATCAAGCAAAGAGCAACAGCATTACGATATGTGGGGTTGCTGCAAAAGGACTCAAAACTGCGATTGTACTCACTATGAGCATGTTCAATTTCCTCACAGTACTTAACAATTTTTTCGAGGATCTGATTATCGCGATCATTAACTGCCATAAATCAAAACCTCCTCTTTCGCAATTTTCTGCAAGAACTTCTGATCCAAACTACCGGTTGTTAAAAGGTCTAACTGTTTTCCCAGACTATCCTCTAAATCAGCATAGAGAGCACCCAAGGCAAACAAGCCTTTCAATCTACCCTTGTCTACACGCAGGTCGATATCACTGCTGGCAGTGGCTTCACCTCGCGCATAGGAGCCGAAAAGATATATTCGGCCAACGTCATGGGCAGCAGCGATAGGTGCAACGATAGACCTGATCTCATCAATGGTATAAACTCTATCCATATACCTTTTCCTCCTTCTAGGTTTCTTCTAAGGTAATTATACCACATTTCTAGAATTCTTCAAGTATGTAAAATCGTCGTAATTCTCACACAAAAATGTCATTCACCTGTTCTTAGATATAGTACGACAAATTGGATTTATAAACGTTTTATAAATATTGCCTGGTGCCAAAAACGACACCAGGCAACACGGTCAATTAGAGTCGAGATGGCTTGAATAACGCTCCCTCAAGTAAGCGAGCATCTCAGAATTGTTAGCCTATTATGGGCCAGGGTAAAAGAAACGAAATTAAGGCTAATTATTTGTGCCTATAAACAAAGAAAAGTTCCGAAACCTAAATGGTTTTCGGAACTTTTATGGTTGCGGAGGCAGGACTCGAACCTACGACCTCCGGGTTATGAGCCCGACGAGCTTCCAACTGCTCTACTCCGCGATATGGAAAGGTGCGCCCCTAAGCGCTTGGTAATTATACCATGCGGCGTATGGTTTGTCAACCCCGTTTTCCCGTGAATCTTTCGCCCGGATTTTTCAAAAAAACACTTGTCAGCGTCCACCCCGTATGGTAAAATCAGTGTATGCTATATCCTGCTGATTATTCAGCAGGTGTCCCCGAAAGAAAATGCAAAGGAGACATCCCTTATGAAAACAACCAAAAAGATTTTAGCAGTCCTTGCATCTGCACTGATGCTTCTGGGTCTGCTGGCTGGCTGTGGTGAGGAAAAGAATCCGGCACAGACCAACCCCCAGGACACCAACACCGGTTCCTCTCTCACGGAAGGTATGCTGGTGTTCACCGCTAATGCTTCCGTGAACATTTCTTACGATGCCGAGGGTCTGGTAGTGAGCGTGAACGGCTCCAATGCAGAGGGCATCGAGCTTGCCGATAACTACAAAGATTTCGAGGGCAAGTCCTGCGCTGCCGTAATTAAGGATCTGGTTACTGCTGCTGTTGAAGGCGGCTATTTCACCAGAAACGTTATCATCAAGCAGGCTTTGGGCTCTGCGCTTCCCGGTACCAACTTCCTGGATACCATTTACTCCGAGGCACAGGCTGCTGCCGATGCTGCGGATGTTCTGGCAACCGTGATCCTGGTTGCAGAGGAAGATCTGGACAGCAATGGTTATATTAACCTCGCCGCCGCCAAAAAAATTCTTATGAGCGATCTGGCTCTTGCCACCACTTCCGTTTTTGACGGTGAGCCCGCCCCCGAGGACGGTGCTTACACCTTCTATCTGGAGGCAGAGAATGTCAAGGGCTTCTTCTCTGTTGATGCGGTTTCCGGCGTTACCGGCAAGCTGACTGAGGAAGAAGTGCAAGGCATAGGCGGCGAAACTGAGGAGACCGTTCCCACCGAGGAGAGCTATCCTGTGGATATTTCCGATGTTACCGTGGAGGTAGCTGTCGATCCCTCCACCCCCGCAGAAAGCATTGAGTCCCACATTGGCCCCGATGAAACAGAATCCGGAGAAAATGCAGGGGATGTTGAGGTAACGCCCGATGATGGGAGTGCAGACATCACTGATTCCCCCGAAGCTACCGAATAATTACATAGCAGAACAAATCCGGGACACGGCTGTGTCCCGGATTTTTTGATATGGAAGCGGATTTCTCCGTGCGCCTAACGGCTTTGTCGAAATGACAGAGGGTTTCATTCTGAGCAAAGCGGCGATAGCCGCGAAGTCGAAGAATCCGTAATGCCCGAAAGGAAACGGATTTCTCCACTCCCTGCGGTCGGTCGAAATGACAGGAGTGTGGAACGGATTTCTCCACTCGACTGCGTCTCGGTCGAGATGACAGTTTAAGGGGTCAGGTTATTCCGAACGCGATGGGCGATGTGGGCATCGTCAAATACTTTTCCTTGGGTGCGCACAGCTCTTCTCCCCTGCCAAGCAACAAGCCGCCGGAGATTTTCTCCGGCGGCTTTTGTGCAGCTCAATGCTGCTTGTTCTTGGCGTATTCGGCGTAATACTTGTAATATTTCCTGCTATAGCGGCGTCCGTACTTCTTACCGGAGCTGTCCACATCCCGGAAAGTAAAGCCCAAAATCCGCAGATCCACCATATCCAACTGCCGCATGGCTTCGGAAAGCATCTGCTGATCGGAGACACCCGCCCGAACTACCATCACCACGCCGTCCAAAACCTTGGACATGGCTGCCGCGTCGGAAACAACCGTTACCGGAGGCAGGTCAATGACAATATAATCATAGGCTTTCTTCAGTTCCTCCATCAGCTCGCTCATGCGATTGGAGCTGAGCAGTTCGGAGGGATTGGGAGGAATGTCGCCACTGGCGATCACATCCAGTCCCGGTGTCAAAGAGCAGTGCTGAATTACATCCTTATAACTCTCCCGGGAAACCAGAAGATTGGTCAAGCCGGGACTTTTCGCCAACCCCAGCTTGCCGGCTATGGTAGGCTTACGCAGGTCTGCCTCCAGCAGAAGCACCTTGCTGCCTGCCTCTGCCAGCGCATAGGCTGTGTTGCAGGCAGTGGAGCTTTTTCCCTCTGACTGAACCGCGCTGGTGATGCCCACGGCGTTGCCCCGCCCCTCGTCCGGGAAGGAGAACACCAAATTGGTACGCAGAAGATTGTAAGCCTCCGCAGCAGCAAAATTCAGATTGGGACCAAACATGGTCTTAACGTTCCAGTAGTCGTTGTCATGCCGCTTTCTGCGGCTGAAAAGATTCCATGCCATTACTTCCCACCTCCGTTTTTCTTGGCGGGCTGCTTCGGCTTGGATTCGTAATAGCCCTTATAGTACCCCTTATAGTAACCGGCCTTGGGATTCTCCGTACCGGGAATCACCGCCAAAAGGGGCACATCAGAATACACTATGCTCAGATAATCCTCCGTGGTTATGGTGGTGTCAGCCAGGTCCACAGCCAACACGGCAAGTACACTGATGATCGCTCCCGCCAGTGCACCGATCACCGCAAAAGCCCGGTACGACGGACCAACCGGCACCGGATCCTCTACTGCCCGGTCAACCACCCGGACAGAGCTTTCCGCTACCACCTCAGCGATCCTGTCCGGCAGGATGTCTGCGATGCAATTGGCAATCAGGGCGGCATGCCTGTAATCTGTACAAGTAACCTTCACCCGGAATACCTCTGTGCCGTTGACGGAGCTGGTGCTGACCATCTCTCTGAGCTGATTGTAGGAATAACCCAAGTCCACATCCTTGCGAACTTCCTCCAAAACGCTGCGGCTTTCCAGGATGACCATATAGGTGTATGCCAGATCCTGTGCCGCCACGATCTGGGAGGATGAGAAGCCGGGACTGTTATAGGTATTGTTGACATAGAACTGGGCACTGGCTGAGTAAGTAGGGGCAATAAACAGCTTGGCATATCCCACCCCCAGCGCACAGGTCAGCGCGCCTACCAGAAGGATGATCCACAGCCGATGCCATACAACCAGCAGCAGATGCTTTAGATCTAACTCGATCACATCTTTGTTCTCTCTCGTACTCATGTTATCACCTTTGATTCTTTGAGTCCCTATCAGGGATTTAAGTCCACCATGCCGTTACTACCAATCTCCACATCGGGATGCTCAGCCTTATATTGTGCCTCCAGCGCTTTGTACCATTTTACAAAATCATTGGGCGTTGAAAACAAGTCAATAACTGCTTGCTGCTGTTCGCCGGTCATGGCATGATACGCCTCGTAGGTCAGCAGTGTAACATCAAAGTCCTTACCCAGGGGATCGTTCCCGGTTTGGGTAGGCTTTGTGGCTTCTGTCGGCTTTGCAGATTCGGTAGGTTTAGGGTTGTCCGTGGAAACAGATCCGGATAGCCCCGGCGTATCATCCAGGTCAGTACTTCCCGCACCTTCAACAACACCTACAGACACGTCAACCCCCGGGGGCAGGGGGACTTCTATCACCGGTTCGCTCCCGGTGCCCACAGTTGGGTCCGAAGGGTCGGCAACATCAATATTACCGGTTTCCTCCAGCATTGGGTCCTGCACTGTTGTATCACCGGTCCAGTCCGTAGCGGAGGTATTCATGGAATTATCGGTGGTCTGGGTATCAGACCCTTGGGTGCTTGCAAAAGAACCGGCGGGTTTGTCCGTCTCGGAACCACAGCCGATCATCAGTGCCCCCACAGCCGCAGTCAGAGTGGCCATGGCGCACAATGTGCAAATCATTTTTTTATTCATAACAGGAGTTTCCTTTCCTGAGAGTTTGCAAAGTCATTATATCTTTCATTTCGGTCAAGCCGTTAGGCGCGTGGAGAAATCCGTTCCCTTTCGGGTATTACGGATTTCTCCATGTGCTTCGCTCAGAATGACATTGGGGTCAAGGTTCCAGGCAACCGGCTTGGATCAAGCTGTCGCAATATTCCTTTGCGTCTGCTCGGGCTTCCTCCGGGGATACATTGTACTCCCCGGTCAGTGCAGCCACAAGCCCCTCCAAATCAGCACCCTCCTCCAGCTTTTGCCAAAGGAACGCGCCTGTCTCGTTTAAGGTCAGCATACCATTGAAGTCCAGCATTTCCTGGCCAATGGGCATGACCACCCAGGAGCCTGCCACCTGCCGCAGCAAGAAATTTTCTTTCAGTTTCATAGTCCTAACTCCTCTGCGGCTTGGCGCATAGTCTCATAGCTCAGCCGCGCCGCCTCCGGCTCCGGCCGATTTTCCAATTCAAAAACAGGGATCTGCTGAACGAGCTTCTCCACATGGGAGAGCATCAAGTCCAACCGTTCTACCTTTTTGAATTTTCGGATGGTTTGCGAAATAATTCGGGATATTGCCTCTGTCTGGGACAGACGGCGGATCTTATTCTCCTGTGCCTGCTTCAGAAAGCAGATTCCCGCCACAGGCACCTTCATATTGATATTGATATTGTCCTTACCGCACCAGGGGGCACCGTAGGCGTACCACACCCCATCCAGTCGGCGCATGGGGGCTTTGTCGTCATTAAAGACCTTCGCCTCGTCCCCAAAAACCTGCTGCCACAGCCGGGTATGGGTGGATTTGCCTGTGCCGCTGTCTGCGGAGAACATATATGCCCTGCCTTCGTAGGCAACGGATGAGGAATGGAGGTAGAATCCGTCAAAATTCAGCAGCTTTGCAAAAAACTGCCTGCCGGATTCCATGTAGACAACGGTTTCCTCATCCATTTCCGGGTGGTACAGTTCCGGGTTATATAGGGCGGGATCAATTATGATCTGCACCGGCTCATTGCCGGAGCAAAGATACTCCCGAAGGAGGGGGCCTAAGCCCCCCACCTCCGGAATTTCTGTAATTAGGTCAGCAACTTTACAGAGCATCCTATTTAGATGTCCTCTGTGCCGGCACCAGAGCGGTCTTCCTGCGCTGCAATTGCCTCTGTTGCAAATGCAACGACTTCTGCTACAGGCTTCTTATAATCCTTCATGGTTTACTCTCCTTTCGTTGTAATCATGGTGTTATCCCACTGGAAGCCGCATACCTCGATGCCGCTATCCGTGATAACCATACCCTTGACGTACAGAGAATCCAGGTCGATCTCCAGAGCATCATAGCCCTCCAGGATAAAGCCAAAGTCTCTGCCACCGCCGCAGATATTGGAAACATGCTTATTGCTGTAGACAAAGTCCTGATATGCTTTACCGGTAACCTCGCCGGTAGCCTGATCTACAACATTCCACTCCAGACGAATAACGATCTTCAGCTCGTTGTCGTCAGCGCCGTCGTTCAGAAGATTCTTTCTTACATCGCCGGTCATGTTGGTAACGAACTGGAAGTCGATAGTCTTGGCTGCTTCATCGATCCACAAGCCACGGTTGGCATCCTTCGCTCTGTCGGTGTTGACTTCCATACGGGAGAATGCATAGTGATCCGTGTTGTAAACAGGAATCACATCGTACTTGCCGTCGTAGTAAGCGTCAACTGCCAGAACCAGGTTGTCGGTATCAACTACCAGCTTGCCGTACTCGCCACCCTTAACGAAGGTAGCACCGGTCAGAGCAGACTCGTTCAGACCGATCAGCGTCTTAACAGTCAGGGTATTCTTCTGGATGTCCAGGGTAACGCCGCTGGGGATGATAACAGTGGAATCCACCGTCAGGTCGCCGGTCAGACGGACGATCTGGTCCTTAGCCGCAGCATTCAGTGCTGCCTGCAGAGTATCCACAGCTTCGCCGGCATCCAGTGCGCTATTGTTGTTGATGTCCACGTATGCCATGGGATCGCCGGCCTCTGCCGCGGTCATCTGTGCAACCTTAACGATCACACCTTCGTCGGTCTCGTCGCAGGTCAGCTGTACCTTCTTGCCATCAGCGTTGGTGTACTTCATGCAGGCAACATTGTCCTCGGTGATTTCGAAGCCGTTTGCAATGATGGTCACGGGCTTCTTCACGATGACGACAGTCTCTGCATCCAGAGCCTCGCGCAGGACGATGATGTCGTTTGCACTTGCTGCATCGATAGCTGCCTGCAGAGTGGGATAGCCGACATTGCCGATAGAAGCAGCACCCATCATCTGAGTACCCTCAACCTCGCGGGTGTCAGCAGTACCACAATTGTTGTCGCAGTATGCAGTCTCAGTGCCGTTAGCAGTGAAGCTTGCGTCATTGTTGTAGACATAGTGGGTGTACTTGTGGCCCAGAGCTACCTTCTCTACATAAGTGGTGTAGTCGCAACGAGAGCAGGTCTCGTATGCATCCCAACCGATAGCTTCGCAAGTGGGTGCCTGTGCATCGTGAGGAACGATGTCGTGAGCATCCTCGTCAATTGCGATCTTATCAGTATAGGTATGAGAAGCGTCGTTCTTACAGGTGTAAGTCTTGTAGCCCTCTGCCACGCAGGTTGCTGCCTGCTCAGCAGTCAGCTCGTAGTCGTGACCCAGTGCTACCTTCTCTACATAAGTGGTGTAGTCGCAACGAGAGCAGGTCTCGTATGCATCCCAACCGATAGCCTCGCAAGTGGGTGCCTGTGCATCGTGAGGAACGATGTCGTGAGCATCCTCGTCAATTGCGATCGTATCAGTATAGTTATGAGAAGCGTCGTTCTTACAGGTGTAAGTCTTGAAGCCCTCTTCCACGCAGGTTGCTGCCTGCTCAGCAGTCAGCTCGTAGTCGTGACCCAGAGCATCAACGACAGTCTGAGCAACCAGGATCTTCTCACACTTAGCGCAGTGCTTGCCCTCAGTCAGACCGGTGTTGACACAGTCGGGAGCAACAGCCTTGTCGATGACGATCTCGCCTTCGCAGATGCTGTAGTACTCACCAACCAGTGCGGTGTGGTCTTCAGCATTGCCCAGGAAGTTGGTAGTGCCATCCGTGTTTTCTGCGTAGTTCGCTGCGGGGTCGAAGCCCTTGAACTCACCGCCGTAAACCTTAATGAAAGCGTTCTCGGTGTCATAGTGGTCATCGAAGCAGTTCAGAGTGAACTTCTCGTCCTCTGCCTCGAACTTACCGCCGTAGATCTCAACCAGACCGCCGTTCTTCACGTAGATCAGGTCGAAGCGGGTCTTGCCCTCGGAGTCGGTTGCGCCAACGTTGGTGTAAGTACCACCGTTAATGGTAACCTTACCGCCGTCAGCCCAGATCGCAATGTTGTAATTGTTGTTGCCAACACCGTCGATGATGCCATCGCCGTTGATGGTCAGATCGCCGCCGGAAACAACGTGGAATACGCCGTCGCCAGCAGTGTCGTTGTCGCTTGCGCTGATGTTGCAGTTGGTCAGATTCAGAACCACGGTCTTGTCGACCACGATCGCTGCATCTGTCTCAACGCTCTGCAACAGGACAACTTCGCCGCCCTTTGCGATAGCAGCTTCCAGAGTCTCGAACCGCTCGCCGTCGGCAGTTGCAACTGCAACCTTCTTGGCAGTAGGATCGGTCTTGTAGCTGTCGCCGCAGATGTTACAGGTGTGCAGAGTGTAACCCTCAGCGTCGAAGGTGGGATCGATCACTTCTGCTTCATACTCACCTTCGCAGATGCTGTAGTAACCAGCCGCATCCTTAGCGGTGTGGTCTTCAGCATTGCCCAGGAAGTTGGTAGTGCCATCCGTATTTTCTGCGTAGTTCGCTGCGGGGTCGAAGCCCTTGAACTCACCGCCGAAGACCTTAATGGTTGCCTTGCCGATCTCGTAGTGGTCATCGAAGCAGTTCAGAGTGAACTTCTCGTCCTCTGCCTCGAACTTACCGCCGTAGATCTCAACCAGACCGCCGTTCTTCACGTAGATCAGGTCGAAGCGGGTCTTGCCCTCGGAG
>JAZRMP010000024.1:0-24448 GCA_045647705.1 Faecousia sp. | reverse complement strand
GGAGGTGGGGCCGTCGGCTGCGCCGATGATGGCGATAGAGGCGGCGTCCTTTGCTTCGGGGAAGAAAATGCTTGCCATGCTCAGGGTAAAGGAGATACCGAACTGGGCGGCAGCACCGAATAGCATCAGCTTGGGGTTGGTCAACAGGGGGCCAAAGTCGATCATTGCGCCGATACCGATAAACAGCAGCAGGGGAAACAGCTCGTTGGCGATACCCGCGTTATACAGCTCCTGGATGGGGCCTACCAAAGCGGTGGAGCCGGGTATGTTTACCAGAATGGTGCCCAGACCCATAGGCAGCAGAAGGGACGGCTCCATCTCCTTTTTAATAGCAAGGAAGATCAGCAGGCATCCCAGCAGGATCATCACAATGTCCTGCCACTGAAAACGAAGCAGGTTTTCATAGAGTATTTCCATGGTTTGACCTCCTTAGCCGATAACAACCAGAGGATCGCCAGTGGAAACGGAGCTGCCCTTGGACACGATAATCTGGGTAACGGTGCCGGCTTTGGAAGCAGTGATGTCGTTTTCCATCTTCATAGCCTCCAAAACGCATAGCACATCGCCCTCGTTGACCGCTTGACCCTGGGCTACGTTAACCTTCAGAATGGTGCCGGGCATAGGGGCATTCACTGCCTCGCCGCCGGAAACGACCGGGGCTGGGGCAGGAGCAGCAGGTGCCGTGGCTGTCTCGGGTGCAGGGGCGGCTGCGGGAGCCGGGGCAGGAGCGGAGGGTACAATGGCCTCGTATTCATCCAACAGCATTGCTTTGCCGGCTTCTACCTCTACTTCATAGGTGCGGCCGTTCAATGTTACTTTATATTTCATATCACTCTACCTCCTTGATGGAAATGAAGCGCAGTTCATTCAGGGGCTTGCCCAGCTTGTCTGCGACGATCGCCATAAGCATGGCAGCGGTTTTCGGCTCCACATTGTGCAGCTTGAGCTGGCCGGCAGTACCGGGGGCAACGGGAGCAGCCACAGGCTCCGGGAGTTCCTCTGCCGGAGTGGATACCATTGCCTGAACAGCTTTTTTCTTTGAGATCGCCTTGCGGATCACTGCAATCACCAGAATCACTGCGATAACAGCCACAATGCCCAAGGCAATATAGTCAGGCTGGTAGGCGGCCATTTCGGCCGGGGCAGTTAACATCGGCATAATGACCCCTCCTTAGCACTCGGTGATAGAGTAGGTGCAGATGTTTTCTTCCTTTGCCTTCCGAGCTTCCATAAAGCTTTCCGCTAAGTTGGGGAAGGCAATATAGCTGAGCACATCCTCGTCGGATTTGGCAATGCCATCCAGCTCCTTGCGGGTCTTTTCCACCACAGGCTCCAGAGATTCCGCGTAGCGGAAATCGATGGGCTTCTCATCTCCCAGGATTTTTGCCTGAATTTGGGGATCAATGGGTGCGGGCGTTGTACCGTACTCGCCACGGCAGTACGCCTTAATTTCTTTGGATACCCGCTTATAGCGCTCACCGGCAAGGACGTTATTTACTGCCTGAACACCTACCATTTGGCTGGTGGGTGTAACCAACGGAGGATAGCCCAAATCGGCACGCACCTTCGGTGTCTCTACCAGAACTTCTTCCAGTCTGTCAAGGGCATCCATCTGCTTAAGCTGGCTGAGCAAATTGGAAAGCATACCACCGGGGATCTGATAGGTCAGACACTGGGTGTCCGTTGCCAAAGCCTTGGGCATCAGTGTGCCGTCGGCGATAAACTCGTCCCGGACAGTTTTAAAGTAATTCGCCATGGCGTTCAGACAGCCGTCGTCCAGGTCTACCTGGTAGCCCAACTGACGCAGGGCATATGCCATAGTCTCAGTTGCAGGCTGAGAGGTGCCGCCGGAGAAGGGAGAAATGGCAGTGTCGATGATGTCCACACCAGCCTCCACGGCTTTCATATACACAGGGTAGGCAAGGCCGGTGGTGCAGTGTGTATGCAGGTCCACAGGCAGGTCTACGGCATCCTTAATGGCACTGACCAGATCGTAGATCTCCTTGGGTCCGATAATACCGGACATATCCTTAATGCAAATCGTGGCTGCGCCCATTTCTTTCAGTTCTTTCACCATTGCCACATACTTATCCAGCGTATGAACGGGAGAAGCGGTGTAGGAAATGGTGCCGGAAGCGATCGCACCGGCCTTGTTTGTAGCCTCCATAGCAACCTTCATATTCTTTACGTCGTTCAGAGCGTCAAAAATACGAATTACATCAATGCCGTTCTCCACAGCTTTTGCCACAAAGAGCTTAACAAAATCATCGGGATAGTGGGAATAACCCAGAACATTTTGTCCCCGCAGCAGCATTTGCAGCTTGGTGTTCCGCATTTTTGCCCGAATCTTACGCAGTCTCTCCCAGGGATCTTCGTTGAGATACCGCAGGCACACATCAAAGGTGGCTCCACCCCAGCATTCCGCAGCATAGTAACCAGCCTTATCGATGGTTTCCAGCATAGGCTCGAATTTCTCTAAGGGCAGACGGGTGGCGATCAAAGATTGGTTAGCATCCCGCAGAACGGTCTCCACAAACTGTACCTTTCTTGCCATTATAGATAAACCTCCATGTAAAATAAGTTTTCATGGACATCGGCGCAAGGCGGTGTCCGATAGGTTGAACAAACGGGAGAGGTGGAACTGGTCCAATCCTCCACCAAATACATCATATCACGGTCTGTGGCAAATGTAAATACGCTAATCTTGCATTTTTTGTAAAAATATTTAGAAAAAAGAGGGTTTTGCAAGAAAATATTCATCCCGAGTGGCTTGCATTTTCCTCCTCGTTCCTGTATGCTATAGTAGCAAGCTATAGGATGCCTAATCGATACAAAAAGTCTGATTACATAGGTTTGGCATTACTTTAATAGGAATGAGGTTATAATTATGGCAAAAATTGATTTAACCAAGTACGGCATTACCGGCACTACGGAGATCGTACACAACCCCTCTTACGAGGAGCTGTTTGTTGCAGAGACGAACCCTGCTCTGGAGGGTTATGAAAAGGGCCAGGTTAGTGAACTGGGTGCAGTCAATGTTATGACCGGCATCTACACAGGCCGTTCTCCCAAGGATAAGTTCATCGTTATGGACGATAACTCCAAGGACACCGTTTGGTGGACCTCCCAGGAGTTCGCTAACGACAACCATCCCATGAGCCAACAGACCTGGGATACTGTCAAGGAGCTGGCAGCTAAGGAACTGTCCGGTAAGAAGTTGTATGTGGTGGACGCATTCTGCGGCGCTAATGCTGACACCCGCATGAATGTTCGTTTTATTGTGGAAGTGGCATGGCAGGCACACTTCATTAAGAATATGTTTATCGTTCCCTCTGAGGAGGAGCTGGAGAACTTCGAGCCCGACTTCGTGGTCTACCACGCCTCCAAGGCAAAGGTAGAAAATTTCAAGGAGCTGGGTCTGAACTCCGAGACTTGCGTAGCCTTTAACATCACTTCCCGTGAGCAGGTAATTCTGAATACCTGGTACGGCGGCGAGATGAAGAAGGGTATGTTCTCCATGATGAACTACTACCTGCCTCTGAAGGGCATTGCATCCATGCACTGCTCCGCCAATACCGATATGAACGGCGAAAACACCGCCTTGTTCTTTGGCCTGTCCGGCACCGGTAAGACCACCTTGTCCACCGATCCCAAGCGTCTGCTGATCGGCGACGACGAGCATGGCTGGGACGACAACGGCGTGTTCAACTTTGAGGGCGGCTGCTATGCAAAGGTTATTAATCTGGATCCCGAGTCCGAGCCTGACATTTACAACGCCATTAAGCGGAATGCGCTGCTGGAGAATGTTACTCTGGATGCTGAGGGCAAGTGCGACTTCGCTGACAAGTCTGTTACCGAGAATACCCGTGTATCCTACCCCATTACCCATATCCAGAATATTGTGCGTCCTGTTTCCGCAGCACCCGCAGCCAAGAACGTAATTTTCCTGTCTGCTGACGCTTTCGGTGTTCTGCCTCCTGTTTCCATCCTGACGCCCGAGCAGGCACAGTACTACTTCCTGTCCGGCTTTACTGCTAAGCTGGCAGGTACCGAGCGCGGCATCACTGAGCCCACTCCCACCTTCTCCGCATGCTTCGGCCAGGCGTTCCTGGAACTGCACCCCACCAAGTACGGTGAGGAACTGGTTAAGAAGATGGAGGCAAACGGCGCCAAGGCATATCTGGTCAATACCGGTTGGAACGCCACCGGCAAGCGTATTACCATCAAGGATACCCGTGGTATCATCGATGCAATTCTCAACGGCGACATTCTGAAGGCAGAGACCAAGAAGATCCCCATGTTCGACTTTGAGGTACCCACCGCACTGCCCGGCGTTGATCCCAAGATCCTGGATCCTCGGGACACCTACGCCGATGTTGCCGAGTGGGAGACCAAGGCAAAGGATCTGGCATCCCGCTTCGTGAAGAACTTCGTCAAGTACACCGGCAATGAAGCCGGCAAGGAACTGGTCAAGGCCGGTCCTCAGCTGTAATTTTATAGCAATCGTCCCCGGCAGAGATTCCTCTGCCGGGGATTTTTCGACTGCTGCAAATTCCGATTTTACGTTGCGTTTGATTATCCTGTTTGTAGGGGCGACCATTGGTCATCCGTTGCGGACGTGCAATGCACGCCCCTACGATATTATATGGCAGACTGCCCGACAAACAGGAATTTATAAGGCGAAAATAATTACAAAAAAGAAACGAAAACGCAACGGAACGTCTGTTTACATAACCTAAAAATTATGTCTTTTTTTCGGGGCGGCGCATTGCCGAGTTATCCACATTATCCACAGGGTTATCCACAGAAAAAATAGAAAACCCCCTGCAAAACCATGTGTTGCAGGGGGAATGTTAAAATATGCTGGGTTTTTAACAATTTTGAAAAATAATGAATTTGGTTTACAGAACACTGCTTAAAAGTGTACTTTGGCGGCAAAAACACGTGTGTGTTTCTCGGGGACATCTGTCTGTGCCCGGAGACCTTCTATCTGTACACAGTTCTCCCCGGTTGCCTGCCAATGAAGGGTCAGTTGCTGTCCCTCCAATGCCTCGCAAAGGTAGCAGATAAGAATTTCTCTGGGGGCTTTTTCAGTCTGGTCATCCCCCCGGAACAGGTCATCAATCCAGTCCAGATAGCGGCTGTTGGTCATGTGGCCGTTCCTGTCCAAATCGGCAATGCAAACCCGGCGGGTAGCCGTATTTTCCAACGGCTGGGGCGTAATGGAGCCGGGGGCTTCCGGTTCGTCTCCCCGGATAATCCCCTCCAGCCCGATGCCGCTTTTTCCCGGCAGAACCATGGCGCGGGTGTGGGTATCCATCAGCACCCAAAGGCTGTGGGTTCGAAAAACCACATTCCCCTTGCTGTCCAGGGCTTGACAGGCTCTGGGGAAGGAGGAACGTGTGGTGGGCATGGGCCAGGTTTGTACTGTCAACACATCTCCGTCAGCAGGCTGCCGCAGGATTTCAATTCTGTGGCGCAGCACCGCCCAAAACAGACCCAGCTTTGTCAAGGTTTCCCAGTCTAGTTTCAGAATCTTACAGTGCTCCCCGGCGGCGTTTTGCACGATACCAAGCAGAGCAGATGGCTTCAGCCGGCCATGACAGTCCAGATGCGTCCCGGTAATTTTATAGTTTTGTGTATAAATTTGTTCCATATTAACATTCTCCCAAGGTGAGTATCTGTGTAAACTGATGGCCGTTGCGATAAAGGAGGAGGCTTACGGTTTCTCCTGTGCTGTGGGATTGTAAGAGCGTTTCCAGACTATCAGCACCTACTACGCGCACGCCGTCCAAAGCAAGGAGAATATCTCCAGCGACGACACCGTTGGCGGCAGCGTTGCTGTTTTCGGCAACATAGGTGATATACAGGCCTTGGGGGATACGGTAATAGAGCCGGTAAAAGGTGGATACATCCTGCCCGTAAAAGCCCAAAGCAGGCCAGTGTGCAGCATCGTCAGATGCCACAGCCGTTCTGGAGGTGCTCTCTTGAGCAAAACGCAGCGACGCTGCTTCTGTCTCTTTCTCTATCTGAAGTTGACGGAACAGGCGTATGTTCATAAGACCAAGCGCACTGACAATGCCTCCCAGGAAGATCACAGCCGCCAAAAGCACCGCAATTACGCCCCGATAATTCTTCGGCGGGCAAGTGCTGCCGGTCTGGTAGGTATTTTGTTCCCAAGATTCCCGTTCCGGCATCTGGGGCATACGGTTGTTTTTGTTCATAAAAGACCTCACGATATAATGGACGATAATCAATTCCATGCGTCTGCTTTGGAAATGGAAATTTAGTTAACCAAGGGCAGTGTGAAGGTAAAATCGGTTTTGCCGTTGGCACTGGAAACAGAGATGTTTTCTCCGTGGCTGCATACAAGGTTTTTTACAATATACAGTCCCAGCCCCCAACCGTCTCGGTTTTGACTGCGGCTTTTATCCAGTTTGTGAAACCGGTCAAACAGCAAAGGCAACTCCTGGGCAGGAATCGTCTCACCGTCATTGGAAACAGAAACATAGATCTTTCCGCCGCCTTCCCGAACCTGCAGCCCAAGAGTCCCCTCTTGTGGGCAAAATTTTACAGCATTGTCCATCAGATTATAAATAACCTGGGTGATATAATCTTCACAGGCATGGGTAAAAACCGGATAATCGGGCATATCCACCTGTACGTTGAGCTTCTTTTCGGTTATTTTTCGCTCAAAGGTGAGCAACACCTGCCCGGCGCATTCCAGCACATCAAAGCGGGTTTTCTTTTCCTCGGGGATGGAGCTCTGCTCTTGAAGTTGGGAAATGTCCAGCATACTGCGAACCAGTCGGCTCAGCCGTTTTGTCTCGTCAGAGACGATCCGCAGATAATGGGCTTGCTGCCCTTGAGGGATCGTTCCATCCAGAATGCCATCCACAAAACCGGAAATTGTGGTCATAGGAGTTTTCAGCTCATGGGAAATGTTGGCAACAAATTCCTTGCGCTGATACTCGCTTTTTTCCAGAGATTGCGCCATGTTGTTAAAGGCAATGGCAAGTTCCTGAATCTCTTCCGGTGCCGCCGCAGGGACCTTTGCCCGGGCGTTTAGATTTCCGTGGCCAAAGGCATAGGCGGTTTTTGCCATGTCCCGAAGGGGGTTGCTGTGCTTGCGGGTATAGAAAGTCATCACTACAACAGCAACAAGAACGACCATTACGGAAACAGAGAGATAGGTGTCTGACAAGCGTTTCAGCACCGTGGTTGTGCTGCCCATAGGGGAGGAGACGATAACAATGCCAACCACAGCGTTGGTGGCAGCATCCCGGATAGGGGTGGACACGACATATCGGGCATCCTGGTAAAGTCCGTCTACAACGCCATTACTGACCACATATTCCTGAGTCAGAATCTGCTTCAGGAAGGGCTGGCTGGTAATGACCATCCCCTGATGCTCACAGCCCAGAGGAGCATCGGAACAAAGCAGCAAATTTCCCTGAGCATCACAGATCACCGCGTCTGCCCCGGATACACCGGAAGCAACAGACAAATTTATGAGAAAATCTCTGTCTGCCAGATTCCCCTCAGTATGGTATGCTGCGGCGATTCGGGCGATGGTGGCACTGTTCTTTTTCAGATCCTCAATGGTCCGGTCCGTAAGATACTGTTTCACCAGAAGCTGAAAAAACACACCTACCAGCAAAAGTGCCGCCAGCAGAATTACCGCAAAGGTGCAAAATGTGCGGCTAAAGGTGGTTTTCATGCTTACAGCACCTCGAATTTATAGCCAACGCCCCAAACGGTTTTAAGGCACCATTTTTCAGAAACACCTTCCAGCTTTTCCCGCAGCCGTTTTACGTGAACGTCCACTGTGCGGGAATCACCGAAATAGTCAAAGCCCCAAACCTCATCCAAAAGCTGATTGCGGGTATATACCCGGTTGGGTGAGGAGGCGAGGTAAAACAAAAGCTCCATTTCCTTGGGCGGGGTATCTACTTTTTTGCCATCAACAGTAAGCACAAAAGCATCCATGTCAATGGTCAGCTTGTCAAATACCAGCCGGCGGGCGGCTTTTTCCCCGGCTGTCCGGTCGGTGCGCCGAAGGACTGCCTCGATCCGCGCCAGGACCTCCTTCATCTCAAAGGGCTTGGTAATATAGTCGTCGGCACCGTTTTTCAGACCCGTTACTTTGTCATCGGTTTCGGCTTTTGCAGTGAGCATGATTATCGGGGTTTGGCTTTCGGCGCGGATGGCTTTACAGACAGCCCAGCCATCCATAACCGGCATCATCACATCCAGCAGCACCAGATCCGGTTTGATGGCGCGAAATTTGTCCATGCCTTGACCGCCGTTGGCAGCAATGGTTACGGCATAGCCTTCTTTTTCCAGATACATCTGCAAAAGTTCAGCAATGTTTTTATCGTCTTCTACAATCAAAACAGAAACAGCCATGATAAAGCCCCCCATTTTTCGATAATGTTTTATTTTCTATATTATAGTACAAAAAAGCCGGTTCTGGTGAATAATTTGTAAAGAGTTTCACCCCAATTTGTGAACGACCGGAATCTTCTTGAAAATTTCCCGGGTTTGGCGTATAATAAAGGGCAGAAAATTGAAATTCCTGTTTGTCGGTGAGATTGTTCCTTAGAAATCGTAGGGGCGCCCATTGGTCGTCCGTTGCGGACGTGCAATGCACGCCCCTACAAATAGGATAATCAAACGTACCGATATATCGGAATTTGAAAGGGAGGACCCTATGATTATTATCGAATTTTTGGAGGCGGTGCTGTTTGGCATCGTAGAGGGCGTTACCGAGTGGCTGCCCGTATCTTCCACGGGACATATGATTTTGTTGGATGAATTTATAAAATTAAAAGTAAGCCCTGAATTTTATGAGATGTTCCAGGTGGTCATCCAGTTAGGGGCTATTCTGGCGGTTATTCTGCTGTTTTTCCATAAACTCAATCCCTTCTCCGGGAAAAAGGATGCCGGACAAAAAAAGAACACGTGGTCTTTGTGGTTCAAGGTAATTGTGGCGGTGTTGCCCTCTGCGGTGATTGGCGTGCTTTTGGACGACTGGATGGATGCCAATCTATACAATTATGTGGTGGTAGCGATCGCGCTGGTGGTCTACGGTGTTGCATTTATTCTGATGGAAAAGCGCAACAATGACAGGGCTATGAAAGTCAGTGATGTTTATGCCATTGACTATCGGACGGCACTGCTGATTGGTTTTTTCCAATGCCTGAGCCTGATTCCCGGTACATCCCGCTCCGGCTCCACCATTCTGGGCGCAATTATTCTGGGCGTGGCAAGACCTGCCGGTGCAGAGTTTTCTTTCTTCTTAGCCATCCCCACGATGCTGGGTGCCAGCGCATTAAAGGTACTTAAGTACGGTCTGGAAATCATGGACGGCGCGGCTGCGCTGCCCACGGGCATGGAGATCGGTGTGCTGATCGTGGGCTGTATCGTCAGCTTTGTGGTGAGCGTGCTGGTGATCCGGGCGCTGATGGAGTATGTGCGTAAGCGCAGCTTCGCCGCGTTCGGCGTGTACCGGATCGTCTTGGGCGCAGTGGTTATCGGCTACTTTGTGGTAAAGTCCTTGGTGATGTAAAATTTTTCTTTGTTAATGCCCTGTTGTGGCATGATTAGAATTAGCGGGAGATTCATACCCGCTATGTTTCCGGCATAGATTGTCCCGGGAGGGATTTTCTATGCGAAAAAAAGATTTGGTTATTCTCTTTGGTGCTATTTGTGCCGCGATTGTTTTAGCACTGACACAATTCCTCGGCAGTGCCATCTCCACCGGTTCCTGGGGACTGAGCTTTCAGCAGGCAGGTCAGCCGCCTATAGGCAGTGCCGCAGCAGACGCATTGAAAAAATATGACGCGGCCTACATAGGCAGCACAGATGAAAAGGTACTGTATCTGACCTTTGATGCAGGCTATGAAAACGGCTGTACCGAAAAAATTCTGGATGTTTTGAAAAAGCACAGCGTTCCCGCCGCCTTTTTTCTGGTGGGCAACTATATGGAGAAAAACGCGGATATTGTTCGGCGCATGGTAAATGAGGGGCATATTGTGGGCAACCATACGATGCACCATCCGGATATGAGCAAGCTGACGGATGAAACTGCCTTTGCCAAGGAATTGCAGGATTTGGAGACACTGTTTACCGACCTTACCGGCAAAGAGCTGCCAAAGTACTACCGGCCACCCCAGGGAGTGTACAGCGAAGATAATTTGAAAATGGCGCAAAATTTGGGCTATCGGACGGTGTTCTGGAGTTTGGCCTATGTAGATTGGAACAACGATGCCCAGCCATCGGCAGAACAGGCATTTTCCAAGCTGCTGCCCCGGACCCATAACGGTGCGGTGGTGCTGCTCCATTCCACATCTCAGACCAATGCTGCAATTTTAGAGGAATTGCTGACCAAATGGGAAGCTGCCGGCTACCGTTTTGCCTCCATCGACAACCTGTTCGATTGATAAATTTTTGTTTGTCATTTCGAGCGTAGCATAAGGGTAGTCGAGAAATCCGCAATATCCAGCAAAGAGAACGGATTTCTCCACGCGCCGACGCTTGGTCGAAATGACAAGAGGTGGCGAAAATGCACCGGCAAATGCAATTTGATGTGAACTCCGTAATTAACGGGCGTATTGCAAATCTGCAATACGCCCGCTTGTCGTTTTAAGGATTTATTTGGAGGAGCTGGTGGAACGCAAGGTAACGTCGTGAGCACCGCCCTCAACAATGGACACACTGGAAACCAAGGTCAGCTTGGCGTCCCTCTGCAGATCGGGAATGTTGGTAACGCCCACATTGCACATGGTGGACTTAACCTTATACAAGCTTGCCTCCACGTTGTCATGAAGCGTACCAGCGTAGGTAACGTAGGAATCCACGCCTTCCTCAAAGCTCAGCTTGGTCTTGCCGCCCAAGTCATAACGCTGCCAGTTCCGGGCACGGTTGGAGCCTTCGCCCCAGTACTCTTTCATATAAGCACCGTTGACCATGACCTTGGGCGTGGGAGACTCATCGAATCGGGCAAAGTCCCGGCCCAGCATCATAAAGTCTGCACCCATTGCCAGAGCCAGAGTCATGTGGTAATCGTGGACGATACCGCCGTCGGAGCAGATAGGCACATAAATGCCGGTCTCCTTGAAATATTCATCCCGGGCAGCCGCAACCTCGATCAGCGCGGTAGCCTGACCTCTGCCGATACCCTTGGTCTCACGGGTGATGCAGATAGAGCCGCCGCCGATACCGACCTTGACAAAGTCCGCGCCGGCTTTTGCCAAGAACATAAAGCCATCCCGGTCTACCACATTACCCGCACCGATCTTCACGGTGTCGCCGTAGTTTTCACGAACCCAGGCAATGGTCTTTTCCTGCCAGCAGGTGTAGCCCTCGGAGGAGTCGATACACAGCACATCTGCGCCAGCCGCCAGCAATGCGGGAATCCGCTCTGCGTAGTCCCGGGTGTTAATACCCGCGCCTACCAGATAACGCTTCTTGCTGTCCAGCAGTTCCTGGGGATTTGCCTTGTGGGAGGAATAGTCCTTGCGGAATACGAAGTACATCAGCCGATCCTCAGCATCCACGATGGGCAGGCTGTTCAGCTTGTTTTCCCAGATGATGTCGTTTGCCGCCTTCAGAGTGGTCTCTGCGGGGGCGGTGATCAGCTTTTCCCGGGGGGTCATAAACGTGCTGACCTTTTCATTGCCTTCCATACGGGAAACACGGTAATCCCGGCCGGTAACGATACCCAGCAGCTTGCCGGTGGGGGTGCCATCGTGGGTGATTGCCACGGTAGAGAATCCGTTGCGCTCCTTCAGCTCCAGCACATCTGCCAGTGTTGCGTCGGGGGTCAGGTTGGATGCAGAAACCACAAAGCCAGCCTTATGGCTCTTGACTTTTGCCACCATCTCCGCTTGGGATTCGATGGACTGAGAGCCGAAGATAAAGCTTATGCCGCCCTCCTTTGCCAAAGCAATGGCAAGGGTATCATTGGAAACCGACTGCATAATCGCAGAGGTTAGGGGAATATTCAGACTGATTGCCGGCTCCTCTTGACCTTTGCGGTACTTGGTCAGGGGTGTACGCAGTGATACATTGTCGGGGATGCATTCCTGGCTGGTATAGCCGGGGATCAGCAGGTATTCGCTGAAAGTGTGGCTGGGTTCGGGATAGTAGAAAGCCATTGTCTTACCTCCTGCACAGTAAATATAATTATAAATGTTTATTAGATAGAATATACCACACCTTATCCCCCGGGTCAAGGGAATCTGCCGGGTTTTCAAGGAAAAAGAACAGGCTTTTTGGGCTATTCTTTTGTAAATATTCACAAAATGATTGCAATCATTTTGTGGCTATGATATATTTCTATGTTGTAACAAAAAGCTGAGGAGAGATGGAATTATGGCAACGCAGGAAAAAATCCGTAATATCGCCATTATCGCCCACGTGGATCACGGCAAAACCACGCTGGTGGACGAAATGCTGAAGCAGGGTGGTATCTACCGGGAAAACCAGCAGGCTGTAGATCGGGTTATGGACTCCGGCGACCTTGAGCGGGAGCGTGGCATCACCATTCTGGCGAAGAACACCTCGGTCAATTATAAGGATTATAAGATTAATATTGTTGATACCCCGGGCCACGCCGATTTTGGCGGTGAGGTGGAACGGATTCTGAAAATGGTCAACGGCGTTATCCTTCTGGTGGACGCTGCAGAAGGCCCCATGCCCCAAACACGGTTTGTTTTGGGCAAAGCGTTGGAACTGGGTCATAAAGTTATTGTCGCTGTAAATAAAGTAGACAAGCCGGATGCCCGGATCCATGAGGTTATGGACGAAGTTTTAGAGCTGTTGCTAGATTTAAACGCCACCGACGAGCAGTTTAATTCTCCCACGGTGTTCTGCTCTGGCAGACAGGGCACCGCCTCTTACGGTCCTGATGAGGTAGGCACCGATCTGGTACCCCTGTTTGAAACCATTATCAACTATATCCCTGCGCCTCAGGGTGATACAGAAGCCCCACTACAGCTTCTTGTCTCATCCATTGATTATAATGAGTATGTGGGGCGTATTGCTGTGGGTCGGGTAGAGCGGGGCACCATCCGGGTGAATCAGGAAGTTACTGTCTGCGACTTCCACGACCCCGAAATCCGCCAGAAGGGCAAGGTGGTTGCCTTATATGCCTATGACGGACTGGGCAAACAGCCCATTCAGGAGGCAAGTGCGGGCGAAATTGTGGCACTGTCCGGTATGGCAGACATTACCATCGGCAGAACCTTGTGCGCCCCGGACGCATTGGAGCCTTTGCCTTTTGTGAAGATCTCCGACCCCACCATCGAAATGACCTTTGCGGTGAACGATTCTCCCTTTGCAGGGCAGGAAGGAAAATTTGTTACCTCCCGGAATCTCCGGGACCGGCTGGAAAAGGAACTTCTCAAAGATGTTTCCCTCCATGTAACCGAGGCAAGCACCGATTCGTTCAATGTGGCAGGCCGTGGAGAAATGCACCTGTCTATCCTTATGGAGACCATGCGCCGGGAGGGTTACGAGTTCTCCGTGTCCACCCCTCGCGTGCTGACCAAGGAAATTGAAGGCAAGCTCTGTGAGCCTGTGGAGCGAATGGTTGCAGATGTGCCCGAAGAATGTATGGGCGCGGTGATTGAAAAAATGGGTCGCCGCAAGGGAGATCTTCTGTCCATGACTCCCATGGGCAACCGTTACCGGTTGGAGTTTTTGGTTCCCTCCCGTGGCTTGTTCGGCTACCGCAGCGAGTTCCTTACCGATACCCGGGGCGAGGGAATCATGTCCAGCATTTTGGACAGCTATGCGCCCGTAAAAGGTGAGATTGAGCGTCGGCTCACCGGCAGCCTGATTGCTTTTGAGACCGGTGATGCCTGTTCCTACGGTCTGTATAATGCCCAGGAAAGAGGCGCTTTGTTTATCGGCGCCGGCACGCCGGTCTATGCAGGCATGGTTGTGGGTATTTGCAGCCGCAATGAGGATATGACGGTTAATGTCTGCAAAAAGAAACAGCTTACCAATATGCGTGCGTCCGGCTCGGATGAGGCACTGCGGCTGACTTCCCCCAAAATTCTTTCCTTGGAACAGTGCCTGGAATTTTTGGCAGACGATGAGCTTCTGGAATGCACCCCAAAAAGCCTGCGGATTCGCAAGCGGGAGCTGGACCACGCTCTGCGTATGCGGAATCTAATGAAAAAACGCAATCAGGAGTAATTATGAAACGGGTATTATCCATTCAAGACCTGTCTTGTTTTGGCAAATGCAGTCTGACGGTAGCACTTCCTGTGCTCTCTGCCATGGGCTGTGCCTGCACGCCTCTGCCCACAGCAGTCCTGTCCACCCATACTGCATTCCCCGGTCCCTATGTCCGTTCCATGACGGCGGATATTACCCGGATCTGCGATCATTGGCGCAGCATCGGTGCTAAGTTTGACGGTATTAGCCTGGGCTACCTTTCTGATCCCGAGCAGGCTGCGGCAGTCATGCAGGTGTTGGATGCTTTTCCTGCCCCGGTGGTCCTGGACCCGGTGATGGGGGACCATGGAAAGTGCTATCATGGCATTGGGCAGGCAAATATTTCTGCCATGAGACAGCTTTGCCGCAAAGGCACCGTCCTCCTTCCAAATGTTACCGAAGCCGCTCTGCTTACCGGCATATCTTATCGCCGGACCACAGATCTTGGTTGGTATCGGGAGCTTTTGGCGGCCATGACCGATTTGGGCACGGATAGCGTCATCATTACCGGCGTTTCCCTTGCCGAAGGGAAGACCGGCTTTTTGGGCACTGGGAACCTGTGCTATCAAACCGATACACTGCCCGGACAGTTCCATGGTACAGGAGATTTATTCACTGCCGTATTTACCGGTGCTTATGTACAGGGTAAAGACCTATCCTGCGCTGCTGAACTGGCAGCACATTATGTGGAACAGGTTATCACCGCTACCGGTGAGCCAACTCCCTTCGGCGTGGACTTTGAATCCCAGATCCCCTGGCTCTGGGAACAGCTTTCATAATACTGACTGCCCGATGGGTAAAAACCCATTGGGCTCTTTTTACCGTCAAATTCCTGTTTATTGGTCTGTTTGTCGTGTGGAAAATGATTGACCTGACGGTCAATGCAATGCTGCGCATTGCGGGGATACAGATTCTCACGACCAGTCTGGGGACTGGTCTCAGAATGACACAGAAGTGGGGTAGGCGCAGCGCCTACCAAACAACTCTGTCATTGCGAACCAGTGCGCACACTGGTGTGGCAATCCGTACCCCCGGCGTTCATAAAAACGCCAACGCCCATAGGGCGTTCTGTTTTCAAACGCACCGACAAATCGGCATTTGGCAATATAAAAATAATTGTTGACCTTGTGGTAATTTTCGGTTATAATAGGCTAGCATGACCATCTGTATGGTCGGTTACTATGTTTTGCTGCGGCCTTTTGGCTGTCGAGCATAAGTGATTTGACAGGAGGTGTACACACATGAAGCGTACCTATCAGCCCAGCCGTCGCCACAGATCCAAGGTGCACGGTTTCCGTAAGAGAATGGCTACTTCCAACGGCCGCAAGGTTCTCGCCCGCCGCCGTGCCAAAGGCCGCAAGGTTCTGTCTGCGTAAGCAGCGTATGCTTGGGCGACCACAGTAATTTATCGCTCAGAGCGAAACGGGAGTCCATGCGGGGCGAAGTATTTTTCGCCCCGCCCCCTTTTTATATGGGACAACCTCATAAAATAAATTACCGCTCTTCAGCGGTCGCTTTTCCGAGGTGCGGCGCCGAGGCAGTCTTGAAATACACAAAGTATGTCTGCGACTGCCGCGTCTTGCCCCACGAAAAACCCACTCGCTGAATAACGATAATTTCTTTTCCTCGGCTGTCCTATGTTTTGCTTTTGGGATTTCTTTCGTTGTCATTGCGGGCCAGTGCGCACACTGGCGTGGCAATCTTTTGGGAGACTGGTTTATGAAGTACTCTAGTGCGCTGAAACTGAATCATATTTTCCGGCGGCTTTACAGCACCTCCGGTCATGCCAATTCCTGCCTGGTGCTATACGCCAGGAAGAATCACACCGGTGTTAACCGGGTGGGCGTTACCGTGAGCAAGAAGCTGGGCTGCGCTGTGGTGCGCAACCGGGTCCGCCGCCGCCTGCGGGAGATTTATCGGCTGAATGAATCCCGGTTCGCTCCCGGTTGGGACATCGTTGTTGTTGCCAGAAGCCGTTGTGTTACCACTGGTTTTGACAAACTGACCCAAGCTTATCTGTCCCTGGCAGAAAAGGCCGGAATTCTGGAGGCAGCCCAATGAAAAAACTGCTGCTTTGTCTGGTTCGTTTCTATCGGCACAGCATCTCCCCTTTGACACCCCCAAGCTGTCGGTTTACCCCAACCTGCTCCGCTTACGCTTACGAAGCCATCAACAAATACGGGGCCATGAAAGGCAGTTGGCTTGCGATCAAACGTCTCTGCCGATGCCATCCCTTTTACAAAGGCGACTATTATGACCCTGTTCCTTAACATTTAGGAGGATAACGAATGATTCTCGCATTTGCCGACATAGTGCAAGTTCCCTTTGGTTGGCTTTTGGCCCTGCTGTACCAGTTCACCACGAACTACGGTGTCGCGCTGATCATTTTTGCGTTTGTGGTCAAGCTGGTCCTGCTGCCGGCTACCGCCAAGGGCAAGAAGAGCACCATGAAGATGTCCCGGATGACACCAAGAGTCCAGGCCATTCAGAAAAAATACGCCGATGACCAACAAAAACAAAGCCAGGAGATTCAGAAGCTGTATAAAGAGGAGGGTGTTTCCATGGGCGGTGGCTGCCTGTGGAGCTTCCTGCCCATTCTGATTCTGATTCCTTTGTATACGGTTGTCCGTCAGCCCATCACCTATATGCTCCACGAGAGCGCAGAGGTGGCAGGACAGATTGTTTCCGCCATTAAGGAAGCAGCACCGGAGCTGTTTGCTGCCAACGGAGATTTCTACAGCCAGATGATTGCCGCGCCCCAGATCCCCAACTTCCTGGCGCAGATCGAGGCTGCCGGTGTTACTCTCAGCGAGACTTCTGCCCAGGGCATTAACTTTAGTTTCCTGGGCATCGACCTTGCTGCCATCCCCAGCTATAAGGTCTGGACCTGGGATTTTGCCAACCTGTGGCCCCAACTGGGCTGCTTCCTTATGCCTGTGCTTTCCGCAGGCGGCGCCCTGCTGTCCATGCTCATCTCCATGCGGATGAACAACTCCTTGGTTACCAACGAAAAGGGTATTGAGGACAAGGAAACCGCGAAAAATTCCCAGTCTGCACAGCAGAGCAAGATGATGATGTGGCTTTCTCCCGTCATGTCTCTGTGGATCGGCTTTTCCATGCCTGCGGCACTGAGCCTTTACTGGTTTGCACAGGGTATCGTTACTACCCTGTCTGATGTATACCTGACCAAAAAGTACCGAAAGATTTACGATGCGGAAGACGCAGAGCGTCTGAAGAAAGCTTTGGCTGAGGAGGCTATCGAAGCAGAAAAGGAGCGTGTCCGGGCTGAGCGCCGGGCTGCCAACCCCGATGGCATCACTTCCAACACCAGCAAGAAGAAAATGCAGCAGAATAAGCAGAGGGAGCAGGAGGCCGCAAAGGCCGCTGCCGCTAAGGAATATGCTGCAAAGAAAGAGGGCATTAGCGCACAGGATGCATCCGACAGCAGTGTCTTGTCCGGTATCCCCAGCCGTCCCTACTGCAAGGGGCGGGCTTATGACCCTAACCGATATAACACCACTTCTACGGAGGAATAAGGAATGGAAAAAACCATGATTGCAAGCGGCAAGACGATTGATCTTGCCATTGCGTCTGCTCTGACCCAGCTTGGCCTGACCCGGGATGATGTTTCTGTCCAGGTATTAGTCCAGGCAAAACCCGGCTTTTTGGGAATCGGTGCAACCCCGGCTAAGGTACAGGTAACTTACGAGGCACCCGATCCCAGCCCCGCCGCACCCAAGAGTGCCTTCGGTGCAGCCTCCCGGTCCAAGCCCAAGGCTGCCCCTGTCCAGAAGAAGGAAGAGCCTAAGCAAGAGGCTCCTAAGGCTGAACCTAATGCAGAAGCCCCCAAGGTTGAGCCCAAAAAGGAAACACCCAAGGCTGAGAAAAAGCCTGTGGCCCCCAAGGAATTTGCTCCCGCCGCCCCCGGCAGCGTGGAGGAGAAGATCGAGCAGTTCCTGAAGGGGCTGCTGGAGCATATGAATTCCGATGCTGTTCCTCACGCATGGAAGGTAGATGACAACACCTATGCTGTGGAGCTTACCGGCGACGATCTTGGCTATCTCATTGGCCGCAGGGGCGATACCCTGGACGCCCTGCAACATCTGGCAAACTATGCCATCAACCGGAATGTAGAGGGCCATATCCGCATTAATGTAGATGCGGAGGCGTATCGGGAGAAGCGTGAAGATTCCCTGCGACGCTATGCACAGAAAAAAGCACAGCAGGTGCTGAAAGCTCACCGCCGCACGACGCTGGAGCCTATGAACGCTTATGAGCGTCATGTAATCCACGCCACCTTGCAGGATACCGACCGGATCACCACCTATTCCGTGGGCTCCGAGCCTAACCGCAGAGTGGTCATCGAGTACGTAAGATAAGAGAAAAGCCGCCTAATAGGGCGGCTTTTTCATAGAAAATCCAGATATAAACCACAGGAGAAAGGTGTGCGTTGACGCACATTAATAAAGGAAGGATGCTTATAAAAACAGCCTTGTGCGATCGCACAAGGCTGTTTTGCGTATGAAATTACTTCAGGATCTTCAACGCGCCGGTGGGGCAGGCCTCCGCACACTTGCGGCAGGTCGCACAGACGGCGATCTTCTCGGAATCCCGGAACTCAGGCTTGATGACGGTGGTGAAGCCACGGCCGACCAGACCCAGCAGACCCTGCTGTGCTACTTCCTCACAGGTACGGACACACAGGTTACACAGGATGCACTTACCTTCGTTGCGCTCGATGACAACCTGCTTCTTCTCGGAACCGGCCTGGCGCTTAGCGCCGGCGAACCGGCCGGGATCTACCTCATACAAATTGGTGTGATGCACCAGCTTACATTCCTCAAAGTCATGGCAGCCGCATTCCAGACAACGCTGTGCCTCGGCGCGGGCCTGCTCATCGGTGAAGCCGTTAATAACTGCATCAAAGTTACCCTTACGGTAGGAAGGCTCCTTGCAGGACATTTCCGCACGGGGCAGCTTCTCCCGATCTGCAAACTCTTCGGCAGTTACCTGTCTCTGGGAGTAGTAAGGCGTGGGGATCTTCATATCCCGGCCAGCCAGGTATGCGTCAATGGCTTCTGCAGCGTCATTTGCCTCGCCGATTGCGCGGACAGCAATAGAGGGACCGCGATTGGTGGCGTCGCCGGCGGCAAACACACCATCCAGATTGGTAGTGCAGTTGTTCTCGCTGGCTTCGATGGTTCCCTTGCGGGTCTGGGTCAAAGCCTCAAAGCCTGCCAGACTGCAACGTTGACCAATGGCAGAGATGACAGTGTCTACATCCAGGATCTCGAACTTGCCCTCAACAGGCACAGGGCTACGGCGACCGGAAGCATCAGGCTCGCCCAGCTCCATAACCTGAAGCTTAATCTTAACGACCTTGCCGTTTTCGCCGATAATCTCTGCGGGGTTCGTCAGCCATTTGAACTGCACGCCCTCTTCCAGAGCCTCTTCAATCTCCAGATCCTCAGCAGGAGCCTCGGCGCGGGTACGGCGATAGATAACATACACATTTTCTGCGCCCAAACGGACTGCGGTACGGCAGGCATCCATTGCCACGTTGCCGCCGCCAACCACAGCAACGTTTTTGCCAAGATTGGGACGACCGCCCATGTTGACCTCACGCAGCATGTCAATACCGCCCAGAACGCCATCCAGCTTGTCGCCTTCACAGCCAATACCGGTGGACAGCCATGCGCCTACAGCTACCAGGACAGCGTCGTAATCTGCCCGGAGGCTATCCAGGGTTACATCGGTGCCGACTTTCACATTGTTTTTCATTTCTACGCCCAGAGCAGCAATGGCTGCAACCTCTGCGCTAAGAACAGCTTTGGGCAGACGGTACTCGGGGATACCGTAGCGAAGCATACCGCCCATCTCGGGCATCATGTCAAGAACGGTAACAGCATGTCCCTTAACAGCAAGCTGGTATGCGGCAGACAGACCTGCGGGACCACCGCCAACGATGGCAACCTTTTTGCCGGTAGCGGCAGCCACCTGGGGCTTAAAGGGAGAAGCAGATTTCATGTCGTTATCTGCTGCAAAAGCCTTTAGATAGGCGATAGACAGGGGCTGCTCCACCAACTGGCGGCGGCACTTGTCCACACAGGGATGGGGACAGACACGGCCGATCGATGCGGGCAGGGGAATCTTCTCCTTGATGATTCGGACCGCTTCGGTGTCGTTGCCCAGAGCAATCTGCTTCACATAGCCCTGTACATCGGTATGGGCGGGGCAGTTCAGACCACAGGGACCCTTGCAGTCGCCATCATGGTCGCTCATCAGCAGCTCCAGGGCGATCTTCCGCGCCTGGACAACACGCTTGGACTCGGTGTTGATTACCCATCCATCGGCAGCCATAGTAGAGCAGGCACGCATCAGCTTGGGCAATCCTTCACCCTCAACTACGCAAACGCCGCAGGCACCGTAGTGCTTAACGCTTGCCAAATGACACAGGGTAGGAATAAAAATACCATTGGCTTCGGCGATCTCCAGAATGGTCTGACCCTTCTGACCGATACACTCTTTGCCGTTGATCGTCAGTTTGATTTCATTCATCGTTCTCTCCTCCTTATTCCACGACCACTGCGCCCATACGGCAGGAGTGGATGCACTGTCCGCAACGGATACAGACGGCGGGGTCGATGCTGTGGGGCTGTTTCTTCTCACCGGTGATAGCACCCACAGGGCACTTTTTGGCGCACAGACCGCAGCCGATACAGGTCTCCTCGTTGATGGAATAGGTCAGCAGAGCGGGGCATTCCTTTGCCGGGCACTTCTTGTCATTGATGTGTGCCTCATACTCGTGGCGGAAGTAACGGATGGTGGTCAGTACGGGGTTGGGAGCAGTCTGACCCAGACCACACAACGCGCCGTCTTTAATGGTGGTGCACAGCTCTTCCAGCAGCTCAATGTCGCCGGGCTTGCCCTGACCCTTTACGATCCGCTCCAGGATTTCGGACAGACGCTTAGTGCCGATACGGCAGTGGACACACTTGCCACAGGACTCCCGGGTGGTGAACTCCAGGAAGAACTTGGCAATGCCGACCATACAGGTGGTCTCGTCCATAACGACCATACCGCCGGAGCCCATGATGGCACCGGTAGCACCCAGTGCCCGATAGTCGATAACGGTGTCTAGCAGGTCTGCGGGAATACAGCCGCCAGAGGGACCGCCCATCTGGACAGCCTTGAACTCGTGGCCTTCCCGGATGCCGCCGGCAATACCGAAGATAACATCCCGCAGCGTCTTACCCATGGGGATTTCTACCAGACCGGAACGCTTAACCTTGCCGGTAACAGCAAAAACCTTGGTGCCCTTGGAATTTTCAGTACCCATGGCAGAGAATTTCTCGCCGCCATTGTTGATAATCCAGGAGATATTGGCAAAGGTTTCTACGTTGTTGATGTTGGAGGGCTTCATCCAATAGCCTGCCTGGGCAGGGAAGGGAGGCTTCAGTCGGGGCATACCACGGCTGCCTTCCAGGGATTCGATCAGGGCGGTTTCCTCACCGCAGACGAATGCGCCGGCACCTGCCTTAATACGCATCTTACAGCTAAAGCCGGTACCCAGAATGTTTTCTCCCAAGTAACCTTTTTCCTCAGCCTGCTTAATGGCGTTGGTCAGACGTACAATTGCCAGAGGATACTCTGCACGGACATACACAATTGCTTCCTTAGCACCGATGGCGTATGCACCGATGAGCATACCTTCGATCAGATTATGGGGGTCAGACTCGATAACCGCGCGGTCCATAAACGCACCGGGGTCGCCCTCGTCAGCATTACAGATCAGGTACTTTTCTTCGCCCTGACTCTGGCGTGCGGCGTTCCACTTGAACCAAGTGGGGAATCCAGCGCCGCCACGGCCGCCCAGACCGGAGATTTTGATCTCCTCGATAACCTGTTCGGGGGTCATGGTCTTCAGGACCTTTTCCAAAGCCTTATATCCATCATCTGCGGTGTAGTCGTCGATCTCATCAGGATTGATGATACCGCAGTGCCGCAGAGCAATACGGGTTTGCTTGCTTAAAAACTGTGCATCGTCCTCCTTGATGACCAACTGGTCAAGCAGGGAATAATCCTTCTGTGCCACAGCATTTACGATGGTCTCTGCATTTTCGGGCTTGACCTGTACGCAGCGGTACAGCTTGCCATCCTCGGCATAAACATCCACGATGGGCTCTAAGTAACAAATGCCGATACAGCCGGTGATGGACAGGGAAGCGGCGGGGGAAGCACCCAGCTTCTCTTCCAAGGCGGTATAGACAGCACCTGCACCGGCAGCCAAACCGCAGCTGCCCTGGCCTACTACAATGCGTGCGCTCATTACATTCCCTCCTTCTTGCGAATATCCCGGAGAATGGTCTTGACCTTATCGGGGGTCAAAGAGCCGTATGTATCCTCATTGATCATCATAACGGGAGCCAGAGAGCAGCAGCCCAGGCAGGAAACGATGCTCAAAGAGAACAGACCGTCCTCTGTAGTTTCGTTGTTGCCGATGCCAAGCTCTTCCTGAATAGCATCGATAATGCGCTCCGCGCCGTTAACATAACATGCCGTGCCCTTGCATACCATGATTAGGTATTTGCCAATGGCGGTAAAACGGAACTGAGAATAGAAGGTTGCGACACCAAGGATCTTGGCAGGGGTCAGACCGGTACGCTCAGCGATGTGATAAACAGCATCGATGGGCACATAGCCATAAATATCCTGGGTTTTTTGCAGAATGGTGATCAGGCTGCCCTTGACATCGGCGTATTGGGCCAGAATGTCTTCCAGCAGGCTCAGATCCACATCCTTGTGGTTACAGCACATATAGTTCACACCTTTTCTTTAAATTTCCTGTCGACAGTAATCGGCAAAATCAAAATTATTATATCTAAATATTTACAATTGTTCAATTAGCAAAAATTAACAACATTTTCCCTTTTGCAGCTTATTTTTCTTTCAAAAGGTCGCGGATTTCTGTCAGAAGCACTTCCTCAGCGCTGGGTGCGGGAGGAGCAGGCTCTTCCGCAGGCGCTTCCTCTTCCTTTTTCTTACCCAACTCGGACAGCTTGTTCAGTCCCTTGACCAGCATGAATACCACAAAGGCAAGGATAAAGAAGTTGATCACGGCGGAAATGAAATTGCCCCAGTTCAGGGTGTTCAGGATCTCGTTGCCGGCTTCATCCAGCTTTGCTTCGCCCCAAAGCCGGGGAAGGGTCAGCTTCAGCTGGGAGAAGTCAATGCCGCCCAAGAAGATGGATACAATGGGCATGATGATGTCGTCGGTCAGGCTTTTGGTGATGGTGGAGAAAGCGGCACCGATGATGGTACCAACAGCCAGAGCCATGGCGTTGCCCTTAATGGCAAAGGCCTTAAATTCCTCCCAGAATGCGTAGGCTTTTTTCTTCATAAATACGCTCCTTTGGTTTACATAATGTTTACTGTGCGGGGGCGGCCATTGGTCGTCCGTTGCGGACGAGCGATGCTCGCCCCTACATAGGTTTACATAACTTACTTCTTCTCAATGATCTCCAGACCACCCAGGTATTTACGCAGGCACTCGGGAACCACAATGGAGCCGTCTGCTCTCTGGTTCTGCTCTACCAGAGCGGGGAAAATACGGGAAGTCGCCAGACCGGAGCCGTTCAATGTATGCACAAACTCAGGTTTTCCTGTCTCCTCCCGGCGGAAGCGAATATTACCCCGGCGAGCCTGGTAATCTCTTGCGTTAGAAACGGAAGAAACTTCCTTGTAGCCATCCATGGAGGGAATCAGGATTTCAATGTCGTAGGTCCGCGCCATGGATGCGGAGCAGTCGCCGGCGGCCAACTTTACGGTGCGGAAATGGAAGCCCAGACCTTCCACCAGTTTTTCTGCTTTGGTGACCAGCTCTTCGAATGCTTCATCGGAAGTTTCGGGAGTGGTGAACTGGAACATCTCGACTTTATTGAACTGGTGGCCGCGAACCATACCACGCTCGTCTGCACGGTGAGAACCGGCTTCCCGGCGGAAGCAGGGAGTATAAGCAAAGACCTTCTTGGGAAGGACTGCTTCTGACAAAATCTCATCGCGATACACGGATGCCAGAGCTGCTTCTGCGGTGGGCAGCATGTAATGAGTCCGGTCATCGGTGGGGTTGGCGATCTTATAGACTTCGTCAGCAAACTTGGGGAACTGACCTGCAGTTTCACCGCACTGGTACTCCAGCATGTGGGGAGGCAGGATGAAG
>JAZRMP010000023.1:0-2832 GCA_045647705.1 Faecousia sp. | reverse complement strand
GATAAATCGGAATTTGACAGAATAATGTCCGTGGGGTATCATAGAGAAAAAGGAGGTGCGCCCCATGGAAGATACCCAATATATGGATGCGGCACTGGAGCTGGCGCAGGAGGCGGCGGCAGAAGGCGAAATCCCGGTGGGCTGTGTAATCGTCCGGGACGGAAAAATTGTGGGCCGTGGCCGCAACCGGCGGGAGAAGGACAAGACAGCGCTCGGTCATGCGGAGATCGAAGCCATTGCCGATGCCTGCAAAAACTTAGGCGGATGGCGGCTGTGGGATTGCACTTTGTATGTAACCTTAGAGCCTTGCCCCATGTGCGCGGGGGCGATTATTAACGCCAGAATCCCCCGGGTGGTTTATGGTGCATCGGACGGGAAAAACGGGGCCTGCGGCTCCGTATGCGATTTATTTTCTATGAAATTTAATCACCACCCTACGGTATGCAAGGGCATTCGGGAGGAGCTTTGCGGTGCGATGCTGACAGATTTTTTTGAAAAGTTGCGGGTGCAGCTTCGATCCCGACCGAAATGGCGGAAGAAACCGGAATAGAAAGAAACAAGCGGTGCTTCGGCACCGCTTGTTTTTTGCAGGCAGAGGGGAGGCAAACCCGATGTTTTTTCTGCGAAATGTTACGTATCCTGTGGTCAAGCTGTTGCTTGAAGAAGGTGTAGCACCTTACTGCGCAAGGAGGTATTTATGGAGTTGCAAAGAAAAAGTTTGCGGATAGGCGCGGCGGTAATTGCTTGTGCGGTTCTGCTGCGCCTGGGGAGCAATGGCCTGTTTGCCAAGGGAGTACAAGCTTTTTCCAATCCCAAAACTGCGGCTCTGCTTTTATATCTGGAAACCGGCAGGGTGGTACGCCCGGCACCGGAGATACAGCCCCCTGCCACAGCACCGGAGCAGACCGATCCGCCGGAACAGACAGTGCCCCAGACCCAGCCGCAGCAGGCAGTAGCTGTTTTTGCTGAAGATGACGCGGCTTTGGTGGAAGTAAACAGTGTTTGCGGCTATGATGCCGATTTACCGGCACTGTTACAGCAGCCACTGGTGTGGGAATTAAAGAAGGAAGAACCCACGGTGCTGATCCTTCACACCCACGGCACAGAGAGCTATACCAAAACCGAAGACTATGCGGAATCCTCCCCCTATCGCACGCTGGATGAGGCGTATAACGTGGTATCTGTGGGCGATCGTATCGCTCAGGTTTTGGAAGCCGGCGGGATAAAGGTCATCCATGACCGGACACTCCATGACCATCCCTCCTACAGTGGCTCGTACAACCATGCCAGAGAGGCAATGGAACAATATCTGCAAGAAAATCCGTCCATACAGGTAGTGCTTGATATTCACCGGGATTCTGTGGAGAACAGCGAGGGGGACCAGATGGTGTTTACCACCCAAGTGCAGGGGCAGACATCGGCACAGCTTATGATGGTGGTGGGCACCGATGCCGGTGGGCTGAATCACCCGGATTGGCCGGAAAATATGGCTTTTGGGGTAAAGCTCCACGCACAACTGGAAAAAAACAACCCGGGTATTTGCCGTCCCATCAGTTTCCGTTCCCAACGGTTCAACCAAGATCTTTCGTCCGGGGCGTTAATTGTTGAAGTAGGGTCTGCGGGCAATACCCGGCAAGAAGCACTGCTGGCGGCAGAACTGCTGGCACAGGCACTGTTGGAACTATCTGCCGGAGCTACAGCAGATTCCACCAGTTAAAGCGGTGCGCTTCCCCTACGGCTGCTACCAAGCCGGAAAGGCGGGCACAGCAGGCAGCAAAATCTTGGGATCTGCCAGCCTGACCGTAGGCAAAGGCTTGTGCAAAAATGCCGTCTATCTCGTCCATGGGAGCGTGGTCTGCCACGGCGGCGGTACGGTGCCAATTGGTATTCCAAGCTTCGTGTGCTTGCTGCGCCAATGCAAGACCGCCTTCCGGGTCTCCGCTTAGTGTCTGCTGTGCTGCGGTATCCAATGTTTGGGAGATGTCCTGGTGTACATCATCTATGGCTGCACCGACCCAGAAGCCAAGGACTAAAAACACTGCTAAAATTCCTGCCCCCAGCCAAAATCTGCCCATTATACAAGCTCCTTTCGGTAAAACAGGATATGATCCGCTCCATCTACGGTAAGCAGCCAGGTATCCCGGATGCCTGCGTTGTACTGTCCCAGCACGCGCTGTACCCATGCCGTATCCTTGCCTGCCTTTTGCAAATTTTCATGCAGAAGCACGCCATCGGAAACAATAGTAAGGGGGAGATACTGCTTTTTTGCCTGGATGCCCGCTTCCTTGGCACTGGCGGGGCGTTCCTTGGGGTAGGGAAAAACCGATAGATTTCCGTTGGTTTCCAGAATCGCATACTGAACGCTTTTTAGATCCAATACGTCCTTTTCCCGCAAATGACCGGTCAATTCGTCTAGGGTTACCCTGGTTTTTTGCAGGTTTTGCTGAAGAATGGTGCCGTTTTCGATCAGGATCACCGGCTTACCGCACAGCAGCTTGCGTACCCGAATGCTTTTTAGGGATAGGTGGGAAAGCACCAGTTCCAGACCCAGCACCGTAATAATGGGAATAAAACCGGAGAACAGAGGAATACCACTGTCCTGCATGGGAATGGATGCCAAATTTGCCACCAGCATTGTTACCACAAATTCTGATGGTTCCATCTGACCGATCTGCCGCTTGCCCATGAGCCGGATCACACAGATTAGTACCAGATACAAAATGATGGTTCGCAAGTAAGATAAAATCAAAATCTGCCACCCCTTTGGGATAAATTTCCCAAAACGGTGGCAGATTATTCAGCCTGATAAAACGGCAAAAACCGCAGGCAACC
>JAZRMP010000022.1:0-5502 GCA_045647705.1 Faecousia sp. | reverse complement strand
GGTTGGCATCGGGATCCACGTCGGCAGCCAGGACGGTGCGTCCTTCGTCGGCGTAAAGTCTTGCCAGGGTGGAGGACAGGGTGGTTTTGCCCACACCGCCCTTACCGGTAATCGCTACTTTCATTGAAAAAACCTCTTAATTAGATGCCCAGAGCGGCACGCTTGGCCTCGATGCAGGCGATCATCTTGTCGCCCAGAGACTCGATGTCGGTGTCGACCACGAACTTGGCCTCGACCCACTGCTTCACGCCGGTCTCGCCCTGCAGCAGCTCGGTGACCTCGGTAGAGCCCTTGGAGTAGGGATCCACGCCCAGGAAGGTCTCGATACCGGTAGCCACAACGTAGTTACCGATGGAAACAGCCTTCTCGGACATCCATTCGGGAGCGCAGCCAACAACGGGAACCTGGGAAATGTTGATGCCCCAATCCTTGGCGATATCGGAAGCCAGGATCATCATACGGGAGATATCAACGCAGGAGCCCATGTGCAGCACAGGAGGAATGCCGGCCAGCTCGCAAACTCTCTTCAAGCCTGCGCCGCAGTATTCCTTAGCCTGCTCAGGATCCATCAGACCAGCCTTTGCAGCAGCCTGAGCGGAGCAGCCGGTGGTGATAACGATAATATCGTTCTCCAGCATCTTCTTCATCAGACCGATGTGGGCGGTGTCGGGACGGACCTTGGGGTTGTTACAGCCGACCATTGCTACAGCACCGCGAAGAACGCCGGAGTGGACACACTCGATCAGAGGCTTGGTAGTGCCGAACTCGTCCAACTGGGAGTTGGCGACGGTATCCAGGACTTTCTTGATGGCCTCAACAGAGTAGCCAACACGGGCCTTCTGCTTCTGGTTGGGGATATGTACCAGCTCGGGCTTGCGGTTCTTGAAGTTCTCGATTGCCATCTTCACGATGTTCTTTGCGCTTTCACCGGCAGTCTCAGCAGAGAACTGGATGAACTCGGAATCGGGAATACGGGCAATGGGGGAGGTGGTGATGAACTTGGTGTGGAAACACTTGGACAGGGGGCCCAGTGCAGGGAAAATACACTGAACGTCCACGACGATGGCTTCGCAAGCACCGGTAAGTACAACGTTCTCCTGATTCAGGTAGTTACCCGCCATGGGGATGCCATGACGCATAGTAACCTCGTTGGAGGTACAGCAGACACCGGAAACGGTGATGCCCTTAGCACCCATGGACTTGGCGTAGGCAATCATGTCGGGATCGTTGGCATAGTAGACCACCATCTCAGACAGGGAGGGGTCATGGCCGTGAACCACGATGTTGACGTTGTCCTTCTCCATAACACCGATATTTGCCTCGGTATCGATGGGACGGGGTGTGCCGAACATAACGTCAGAGAACTCGGTGCCCATCATGGAGCCGCCCCAGCCGTCGGACAGACCGGCGCGCAAGGACTGACGGATCAGAGCCTCAGCCAGGGAAGAACAACCCATGTGGGTCATGTGCATGGACTGGGAAACTTCCCGGTCAATGGCGCGGGGAGTAATCTCAGCCTTGTCCCACAGCTCCTGAGTATGTTCGGGAGCGCGCTCAACAAAACGCTGGGTGCCGAAGGGCTTGCCGTACTCCAGCAGACCGATCTCAGCCATCTCGTGCGCCAGATCGTAAATATCCTTGCCTTCGGTTTCCACGCCCCACTCCTTGGCAATGCGGATCAGCTTTTCAGGGTCCTTGACCTGATAGTTGCCGCCTTCACGGGTCTGATGCAGGGTGTGCATGATCTCACGTCCGTGGTCAGAGTGCGTAGCTGCACCGCCGGCAGTGAAGATCAGATAGTTACGGGCGACAATGCCGTGAACATCGCAGCCGCAGATACCACGGGGTGCCTTGGGTGTGATGCGGCAGGGGCCCATGGAGCAAATCCGGCAGCAGGTACCGGCTTCACCAAAGCCGCAGTGAGGGGTTTGGTTCTTAACCCGCTGCTGCCAGGTGTCTGCGCCAACCTTATTGGCGGTTTCCAGCAGGGCGTTGGTCGCAGCTTCCATCTCCTCGACGGTTGTTGTAAATGCCCAATCCTTCAATCTTGATTCCTCCTAATTGTTGATGTTGGAACTCATACTTGCATACGAGTGCTAGTATATCGATAATATTTTACTCCCTAAACACAGGAAAGTCAATCGTCGATTTGACTACATTTATATAATATTTTGCTATCCCCCCTGGGGGGATTTTGGCGAATAGCCCAAAATCAAACCGACTCAGAGCAAAATAAGGAAAACAGAGGGAAGAGAGGCCTTTCCTTTATACCCTATTGGAAAGAGCGAGCAAAGTTTCCAAAGAATTTGCGCCCGGAGGGTGCTCCGGGCGCAGGACGGTATATTACTGGGGTTGCATTTGCAAGGCAAGCTGCCGCAAAAATTCAATGGTGTCTTCGCAGTCCCGATAGATGGTAATATCCCGATACTCCGTCTGATATTTGGAAACAAAGAACGACAGGTTGATGGTGCCAAAGGGCTCGCCACTGTGGTACTCCCAGCTTTGCGCCATGTTTCCTGCCTTGCAGTCTGCAAGCATCGCCCGCAAAAGCTCCTTGACGGTATTCGACTGAGAGAAGGGCTCTTTGATTACCAGATCCCCTTTTTCGGCATAATCATCAATGATCTCGTATTCCGAATTGAACAGGCTTTCGGTATTGCCCAGAAGTATCCGGGGGAAGGATTCCGAATAGGGATAAATCTCGATCCGGGTAAGCTGCCCGCAAAGGGTATCCAGATCGCTGCTTCCCAGAACCGTCTCGGGGGCGCTGTAGAAGGTCTTCAGCTTTTTCGCTGCCTCACTGAGAGAACTCAGTTCGTACTGCCGTTGGACCACCGTACCGTTTTTCAGCTCATACCGGATGCTCAGGTTGTTGTCTCCCTGATAGCTCCGATTGTGCGCCAGATCTGAATGGATGCCGGTAATTACGGCAATGTCCTCCGGATCTGTCAGTGTTGTGCCTTTGGTCTGGATATAATACTGAGAGGCGTGGGGACTGATCTGTACCCGGCTGACCCGCTCCGGCTCCGGCACAAAACGGGTAATGCCGATGGGATCTGCCATGGTGATCACAATGCTCAGCACAAAGGCACCCACCAGAATGCCGAAGCCCAGAAAGCTCTTTTTGCTGAAAATGCTTACCTTTTTCTCCAGAAGCATCCTTCCGGTGAAAAAGCCGATAGCAAAGCCGATCAGCAGGAAGATATACTGCATACCGTCGGAGAATGCCTCGGCAATAAAGTACATCACTGCCCCGGCGCACAGGGTGTAGATCACAAGAAATACCGGCGCGACCGGCCGCAGAGAGATCAGATCTCCGGCACTTTCCAGATCCCGATGGCGGTAGATCAGCACCGCCAGTCCCAGCAGCACAACGCCTACGCCTGCCGCAGCGAACAGATATGCCCAGTCCTCCGCCACATACCCAAGGAACTCTGCCACACCATGCATATTGTCGTACCGAAAATCTACATAAGTGGCTTGGGAGAAGGCAACGACGGGACTGTAGTTTACATAATTCTCTGGGTTTAGGGTTACGCCGTAAAGCACCGGCTCATAGAAAGTAACCGCCAGCCAGGCAGCCAGCACCGCAAAGAAATTGAAAATACTGTACACCGCAATGCCGCCCAGGGCGTTGCCGGCACATAGGGCGGAAAACGCGCCTACACCAAAGAAGAACAGGTATTGCAGCACCATCACTGCCAGCCACAAAAACGCGGCATAGGCATACTGCTGTAAAAGCAGTGCTGCCAGCAGTGCGCCGATGGTATTGGGAATCAGGCAGAACAGCATACCGGAGGTCAGGTGGGTCAAAAACCATCCCTCCCGGCGTAAAGGCAGAGCATGGAGGGCGTTGCACATCCGGGGGACAAACAGATCCCCGAACAGAAGGAACGCGCACAGCCCTGCATACAGAAGATTGAGAACGCCCATCGCCGCGAGGATTCCGGCAGCGTTGGTGGCGAACCGGGCAGGTTCTCCCTCGTCGCCCCACATCAAAAGCACAAACAGCACTTGGAAAATGGCGTACAGTCCCCAGACCGGGGCGAAGCGGCTAAGGTCCTTTTTCAGAACGGTGGTATTAAAGAACGATGTTTTTAACTTCATAATCCACACCTCCCAGCTCGTAAATAAAAATCTCCTCCAGAGAAAGGGGCAATACATCAAAATAAACCGGGTTCTCCTGCCGGATGCGCTGGCTTACCTCTTGGGCAGAGCCACGGATCACCAGCGTTTTGAGCCTGCCGGAGCTTGCCTCGTGAAGCACCTCCAGCCCATCGGGGACCTGCCCCACCATCTGGAGCTTCACGGTGCTGCCCTGCATATCTGCCAGGCTCTTTTCCAACAACATCTTTCCGTGGTCCATAATGCCCACATGGTCGCAAATATCCTCCAATTCCCGCAGGTTGTGGGAGGAGATCAAAACGGTGGTCTCCCTCTGGGCAACCTCAGAGAGAATCAGACTCCATACCTGCCGGCGCATTACCGGATCCAGACCATCCACCGGCTCGTCCAGAATCAGCATATCCGGACGGGAGCAGATGCTCAGATGGAATGCCGCCTGCTTCTGCATACCTTTGGAAAACCGGCGGATGGGGGATTTTTTGGGAAGCTGGAACACCTCAAACAGCCGGTGAAACAGGTCATCGTCAAAGGTGGGGTAAATCCCCTTGTAATATTGGTGCATATCCTCGATGGTGGCGGAGGGGAAGAAGAAAATATCATCCGGAATAAAGCCAATTCGGGTTTTTGCGGCGGGATTTTCGTACACCGGCTGACCATCCATGGTAATACTGCCCGCATCCGGGCGGTAAATGCCGGTAATATGCCGGATAGCGGTGGATTTACCCGCGCCGTTGGGACCTACCAGACCGTAAACTGCCCCTTTGGGAACGGTCATGCACAGATCATCCAGTGCCTTAAAGGTGCCAAAGGTTTTGGTGATGTTCTGTAATTCAAGCATCCTGTTTTCCTCCTTGCTCCAGACGGGCGATCAGTTCCTCGGGGGAAATTCCCAGGGCAAACAGTGCCGCCACGGTTTTATCAAAGGTCTGCAAAAGTTCCTTTTCCTGTCCCGACCCGGCAGGCACCCCGCAGACAAAGCAGCCCTTGCCTGCAACGGTGGCGATCCAGCCTTCCATTTCCAGCTCCCGGTAGGCGCGCTGGATGGTATTGGGATTGATGGAAAGCTGGGCGGCAAGCTCCCGGACAGAGGGCAGCTTATCCCCCGTCTGAAGAATCCCGGACAGGATCTGCTGCCGAAAGCCGTCGGTGATCTGACTGTAGATCGGTCGGGCATCCCGGTAATCCAAGTGGACCATAAGTACCCCTCCTTCTGTACCAAGTGTATTAACTGTACTAGTACAGTTAGGATACAGAATATTTTCTTTCCTGTCAAGTCCCTTTTTTGAAATTCTTTGTTTTTTGGTTTGGCTGTCGTATAACATTGTAGGGGGCGGCGCCCTCGACGCCCCGCTTCACCAAGGTTTTGCAATGTCGTTT